>JAJQHI010000056.1 GCA_021199825.1 Bacillota bacterium | reverse complement strand
CTCTTGCGCCGAACGGAACTCTTCTTGCTTCCACGTTTGATACGGATATGACGAAAGAGGTGATGAGCGTCATAGGAGGCGAGCTTGAGCCTCACGGGCTTGACGCGCTTTTGGGACCGGGAATGAACATACACCGCCATCCCCTCTGCGGACGAAATTTTGAGTATTTCTCAGAGGACCCGTATCTGACGGGAAAAATTGCCGCAGCTTTCTGCCGCGGAGTTTCCGCTTTTGGCGGTGCCGCAACACCGAAGCATTTTGCCGCGAACGGACGCGAGACGCGCAGATTTGAGTGCAACGCCGTTATGAGCGAGCGCGTTGCGAGAGAAATTTATCTTCGCGGATTTGAGATTCTCATCCGTGAGTGCGAGGTTCGCTCTATTATGACATCGTATAACCTCATAAACGGCATTCACGCAACGTCAAATTATGACCTTTTGACTGTGATTTTGCGCGGCGAATGGGGCTATGGCGGCTTTGTTATGACTGACTGGGGCGCTCATATGAACGCGGATGAGAGCTCACCGAGTGGCTGCTACAACACGGCTGAGATGGTCAGAGCGGGTGGCGACATTTATATGGTCACCCCCGATACCGAAAAATATGAGGACGATATGCAGAGTGCGCTTGACACAGGCTCGCTTACGCGTGACGATATTGCCGCGGCGGCGGGAAGGCTTATTGAGTTTATTCTCACCGCGCGAAAAAATAAAAAATCTTAAGGAGAACTGACTATGGAACTCAAGGACAAAAAAGTCAGCTTTCTCGGTGACAGCATAACCGAGGGCTGGGGAACGAGCGATTATTTTTATAGGTATGACAATGTGCTCATGCGCCGCGCGGAGCTTGAAAAAATATATAACTACGGAATCGGCGGCACGTGCTTTGCGTATCATTCAGGCAGCCGTCCGAGCGATGACCCGAAGTTTGACCTTTATTTCTGCGGGCGCGCGCTTGTAATGAACCCTGACACCGACCTGATTGTCGTTTTCGGCGGAACGAACGACTACGGTCACGGCAAGGACCCGTTCGGCGAGGGCGAGGGTGAGAGTCACATAGACACCTTCACGGGAGCCGTAAACTATGTAATGAAGGCGGTGCGCGGGGTGTATCCCGGTGTGCCATGTGTTTTCATGACGCCGATGAAAAGATTCTGCGGCGGGCTGAAAAATACAGCCGGAAGGACGCTTGAGGATTATGCCGACTACATAGTAAAGGCGGGAAAGAAGAACAATATCCCTGTGCTTGACCTTTATCATGAGCTCGGAATTGACCCCGATATCAAGGAAGACTTTGAAAAATACACAATAGACGGGCTTCACCCGAACGACGCGGGTCACGCCGTCATAGCCGAAAAGCTTTACGAATTCCTCGTAACACTTTGAAAGACACGTAGGAATGCTTTCTCTTTCGTCCCTTTACGGGATAAAGTATGCCTCCCCGCTTCCGCTTTCTCTTTGCAGGATAAATAAAAAATACCTGCTTGACCGTGCGGGTATCGGGGAGGACGGGAGCGTGCTGCTCTTTTTGATGCCGTACTACACGAGCGCCGCATCATGTGGCAATGTATCAATGTACGCCGCGGCTGAGGATTATCATATTTTCTTTCGCAGGCTGACAGATGACTTGCTGCCGAGGCTCAGAGCCGAGCGTGATTTGGCGGTGTTTGCGGCATACGCCGACCACAGCCCCATATCTGAAATGTACGGTGCCGCGCTGTCGGGGCTTGGAGTGCTCGGCAAAAACGAGCTTTTGATAAACGCAGAATATTCATCCTTTTGCTTTATTGGAGGGATATATTCGGATATCCCCTATACCGAATGGACCCATATCGTCTCCGAGGCTTCAGTGCCTGAAAAATACGAGGTCAAGGGGTGCTTTGACTGCGGAAGGTGCGCCGAGGCGTGCCCTGCCGGGTGCATAGGAGGCGACCGCTCTCACTGCCGCTCATATATAACACAGAAAAAGCGGCTTGACGCGGGAGAGGACGAAATAATCAAAAATTCACGCTATGTCTGGGGATGTGACATTTGCCAAAATGTCTGCCCATATACAAAGGCGGCTGCCAAAGCGGGAACGCTTGAAACGCCTATAGATTTTTTCCGCGAGAACCTGATACCCGAACTGAGCCTTGAGGTGCTCGACGGGCTTTTGGCTGATGGCAAATTTGAGAGCCGCGCCTTTTCGTGGCGCGGAGAGGATACTATAAGGCGCAATCTAAAAATAAAAGAGGGATGCTATGAGCTTGACACATGAAACCATCGAAAAAATAATAGATGCCGTGTATGCGGCTGGACACTATATTGCAGGCGCCGACCACGGTGCGCTCGGAGTTAAGTCTAAGCCCGGAACGGAAAATTTCGTGACGGATTATGACGTAGGCTGCCAGCGCATGCTCGTCTCGGCGCTTTCGGATATCATTCCCGACGCGGGCTTTTTGGCTGAGGAGGGCGGAGTTGACACCGCGGGGGAGCATGAGCTTACGTTCATAATCGACCCGATTGACGCGACGACAAACTTCATTCACGACCTGCACCACAGCGCCGTATGCGTAGGTCTTGCGGACGGGATGGAGGCGCTTGCCGGATTTGTATATAATCCCTTCGCGGATGAGATGTTTTACGCCTCCCGCGGAGACGGCGCGTATCTGCGAAAAAACGGTGAGGACACTCGTCTTTCTGTTTCAAATCGTGCGCTTTCGGATGCTCTTGTGGGGTTTGGCACGGTGCCGTATGACAGAACTCAGGCGGACAGGACTTTTAAAATCGCGAAGGAGCTTTTCCTTAATTCCCGCGAGGTGAGACGCTTCGGCTCGGCGGCGCTTGACGTTGTATATGTCGCCGCAGGCAGATTTGACGTATTCTTTGAGCTTTGCCTCTCACCGTGGGATTTTGCCGCCTCATCGATAATTCTCACCGAGGCGGGCGGAATTATCACCGATATTGACGGGTGCGGTGTGAGCGTTTTCGATAAGACATCGGTGCTTGCCACAAACGTATCGTCAAGGGAAGGCGCGCTTGCTTTAATCAAAAGCATCACATGAAATCCGTCATTATACCCGACATCAGGGCGGGCTTTGACTATCTTTCAAGCCTTGTGGGAAGCGAAACGGAGAAGGAGCGCCGCGTTTGGGTAATAATACCCGACCAGATGGTGCTCACGACCGAGCGTGAGTTTTCGCGCCGGCTGTCACCGTCGTCTCAGCTTTACTATGAGGTTGTGAGCTTTCGCCGCTTGGCGGACAACATATTCAGAAAATACGGCGGAATTTCATATTCATACGCCGACGGGTGCGCCGAGTCGCTTTTGATGAGGCGCGCCATATCGCTTTGCCGCGATTCGCTTTTGGTTTACGGCGAGTCGTCAGGCTCCGCATCGTTTGTCCCCGTTATGCTGTCGGCTGTGCGCGAGCTTAAGCAGTGCATGATTTCACCCGATATGCTTGAGGAGGCGTCGCTGCGCGCGGAGGCTGAGAGCGATGACGCGGACGTGGCTTTTTCCGCGGGCAAATACATAGATATCGCGAACATTTGGCGGGTGTACGACTCGCTTTTGAACGAGAGCTACAGCGACAGAACCTCTGAGATGACACACGCGGCGGCGCTTGCGGATAAAAGAAGCTTTTTCAGGGATGACACCGTGGTGTTTTTCTCGTTTTCGGGATTTACACCGCAGCAGCTTTCCATGATTCGCGCAGCCCTTAAGTGCGCGTATGAGACGGTGTCCATATTTATTACGCCGTCCGTTCCCAACGGCGGCGTCGAATACGACCTAATTGAGGATACGCTCGCAAGGCTTTATAAGCTTTCCCGCGCCTTAAGGGTCGATTTTTCGCGTGAGGTTAAGGACGTTCCCGAAAAAAACGGCGGAATATCCGAGCTTTCGAGGCTTTTGTGGAAATCGTCGGGCACAGGAGGCGACCCGTCCGCTCTTTCAATTTTGAAATGCGAGTCGCTTCGCGGCATGGCTGAGGCGGCGGCGATAAAAATCTCCCGCGTGATACGTGAGGGCGGACGATACGGGGATTTTGTGCTTGTGGCGGGAAACGTTGAAACCGCACGCCCCGCGGTTGAGGAGATATTCGGTGAGTACGGCATACCGTGTCACCTTTCATACCGTGTTAGACTCGATACGCTGCCAGAATCCTCCGCAATATTGAACGCGCTGCGCGTCGTGACAGGCGGATGGCGTCGAGACGACATAATATCATATATCAAAACGGGCTTTGCGGGCATTGACCGCGATGAGGCGGATGAGCTTGAGATTTATCTTTGCACATGGAATATACACGGCAGAGGCTTTTATGAGCCTATGGGCGGCGGATGGGGAATGAACCCTGACGGCTACCGCGAGGGCTTTGCCGATGGAGCAGCCGAAAGGCTTGAAGCGCTGAATAAATCACGCGAGCGCGTCGTCTCCCCGCTTTATGAGCTTTTCGACGCGTTTTCGGATACGACTACCGTTTACACGAAAACCGCTGCGGTGAGGGAATTTATGTCCGCGATGGGACTTTCCTCGGATTCGTTTGGAGAGGGGGAGAGCGTCAGGTCACAATATGTGAAAATTATCGAGCATGCGCTCGACTCTATTGAAATATGTACGCCCGACGGGGTGATTACGTCAGCCGATTTCATAGGCACGCTCACCATGGCGCTTGATACGCTCACCGCGGGAACAATACCGGGACGCGAGGACGAGGTAGAGCTTACAACTCCCGTATCTCTTCGCGGTGCGGGATACAAATATGTCATAATGTTCGGATGCGGTGACGGGCTGCCGTCAGATTCCGAGCCAGAAGGGCTTTTTACCGATTCGGAGCGCATGGCGCTTGAGGGAGCGGGACTTGACACGGGCTCATCCGTGCCGAAGCATTCAATGGAGCTTTACAATTTCAGCCGTGCCGTGTCATATGCGTCGGATGAGGTCATGTTCCTCTACATGCCGACGGGCGCGGGAGATGATGACGACGACCCTGATGTAATTGCGCGGATACGAAGAATATATCCCGATATTAAGCGCGGACGCTTTTCGGGAGTGAGATATGCCGCGGACGTTTTTTGCGAGGGCGTTTTAAGGCGCCGCTTTACCTTTATGTCAAGCGGCAACGAAGAAAAAGCCGCTGTTGAGCTTTTATCTATGAGCCCTGACGGGCGAAGAATTATAAAAAGCTCCGAAATTCCCGTGTCGCTGCCGCACGAGAAAATATCAAATGAAACGGCGCGAAATCTTTTCGGCGGAAATCTCTCATTTTCTCAGTCGAGAATTGAGAGCTTTGTCAGCTGCAAATTTGGTTTTTACTGCGAATATGTTCTCTCCCTCAAGGAAAAAGAGCGTGCAA
>JAJQHI010000183.1 GCA_021199825.1 Bacillota bacterium | reverse complement strand
TTTTATCTCCGCGGATTTTGTGGAATTCCTCCTCCGATATTTTGAGAAGGTCCATTCCCTCATATATAATCTCACCCGACTCAGTGATGGCGTTTGCCGCCTGAATGCCTAAAATCGCCTTCGAGGTTACGGATTTGCCCGAACCTGACTCGCCGACGATCGCGAGCGTCTCGCCCTGGTCAAGATGGAAGCTTATATCCCTGACCGCCTGCACTTTTCCGTTGACTGTGCGGAAGGAAATGCGCAGATTGTTTACTTCTAATTTGTGTGCCATCAGTCGCCCTCTCCTCTCGTTGTGGGGTTAAATGCGTCTCTGAGTCCGTTTCCGAACAGGTTGAAGCAAATCATCAAAAGCCCAAGGAAAATCGATGGGAACAGAAGCGCGTGAGGCGCTGTTGTGACGGCGGAGTTGCCCTGTGAGAGCAATGTACCGATTGTCGAGCCGAACGCCGAGCTGAGGTCAACAATTCCGAGATACGTCATCGTCGTCTCCGAGCGGATGACACCCGGAATCACGAGCGCGCAGCTTGTGATAATCGAGCCGATGCCGTTCGGCAGAATATGCTTGAACATAACCCTCTTGTCAGACGCGCCGAGCGTCTTTGAAGCGAGCACGAATTCCTGTCCCTTGAATCTGTAGAACTGACGGCGTGTCAGTGATGACATTCCAATCCACCCCGTCAGCACGAACGCGAACAGGAACGACGGCACAATACCGACCTTGTTTGCCAGATGCAGCTGGAAAAGCATCGTGACAACCACAAACGGCACACCCGACAAAATATCCGCGATTCGGTCAAGCAGCATATCGACCCAGCCGCCGTAATATCCCTGAAGAGATCCGTAAACAAGACCAATTGAAAGGTTGATAACCGAAACGATGACGGCGAAAATCAGCGAGAAGCGCGCACCGACACCGATAGCGCAGAATATATCCTGTCCTATCACGTTCGTGCCCATGATGTAGCACGGCTCAAGACCGTCATTCATGTACTGATAATATGTGTAGTAGCAAAGGCGAACCTGTACGGAACCGGCTTTCCTTACAGAATAAATGTAACTGCCGTCGTCGCCGGCAATGCGAAGCGAATTGTACTCCGCCCCCTCAATCGCGCTGTTCGTCGAATACGCGGGAATGAAATTTCCGTCATCATCGCGTGCCGCAGTACCTGTCGAGGTCGTCTCATACCAGATGCGGGAATCGCTCGTGTCCTCAACGTAGGGGTAAATCACCTGAATCCCCGTCTCGTTCTGCCACTCCTGAATCTTTTCAAACTCGGAGTATGTCAGATTGCGGTAAATAACGCCCTTCACGTAGTAAGCGTTCACCTCAATGTCGTATGTGTAGCGCTCGACCTCTTTTCCGCGCTGCTTAACGGTGGTAGTGTGCGTGGCTGTAACACCGAGAACGGGCTGAAGCCCCGTCTCCTGATAAACGCCGTCCCACATATCCATGGAAGCGTCATTCTGCGAGCTAAGTGATCTCGCGCCGTCGAAAATACCGATTCCCAAATCGGAAATCCAGTGGACGTACGGCGGATAATTGAGATAAATTCCGTCCTTGTCCGATATATCATAAGGCGAAAGGAACGGCGCGATTATCGAATAAAGAATCAAAAGTATAAGAATAATCGTCGCCACAACGCTCGACTTGTTCTTGCAGAAGCGAATCATCGCGTCCGCGAAAAAGCCGCGTGCCTTCGTTTTAAATTTCTGGTCTGTAAGCCGCTCATTCTCCTGCACAAAGGCAAATTTTTCGGCGGGAATTCTTTCGTAGCCTGTGTTTTCGTTCATTTCTTTGACCCCACTCTGATACGCGGATCGATAAAGCCGTAGCTTATATCAACCACAAGACCTGCCGCCAGCCCTATTGCGGTGTAAAAACAGGTAGACAGCATGAATAGATTGTAATCGCGTGCGTTGATTGCGTTCAGCGTCAGCGCGCCGACACCGGGTATCGAGAAAATCTGCTCGATAATCAGCGAGCCGCCGAGAATACCGATAAATTCTCCGAAAATGCCGGGGATAACAACAACAAAGCAGTTGCGCAGTGCGTGGCGCACCGTCGCCTGGAATTTCGTAAGCCCCTTCGTTCTCGCAAGCAGCATAAAGTCGCTCGTCAATACCTCCGTCAGCTCCGCGCGCGTCGTGCGGCAGAATCCCGCGACAACGCTGAACCCAAGGCTCAGTATGGCGGGAACCATGCTCACGAACATATCCCAGCTGAAATAGTCCGTGCCGCTTTTCATGACGTACGGGAACCAGCCGAGCTTAAAGCTGAATATATACTGCACCAAAAATGCGTAAACGAAGCTCGGCACGGATATTATCACCATCGTGAGGGTCGAAATCGTGTAGTCAACCCACGTGTTCTTTTTAAGAGCGGCGATAATGCCGAGGGTGATTCCGACAGGAATCGTCCATATGATTGAATATAGGTTAACAATCATCGTCGCGGGAAGCTTTTCAAAGAACACATCGGTAACAAGGCGTCCGATGTAGAGCTGCTCCGAATAGCCCCAGTCAAAATTCGTGACAATGTTCTTTATGAAAATCCCGAACTGCACGAGATACGGCTTGTCGTATCCCATCGCCGCGCGGCGAATTTGAATGATTTCCGTGTGCGGGTCGTTCGGTGCGAGCGCGGGAAGCGGCAGCATCCGAATCAATACAAAGCACATCAGCGTGATTATAAAGAACACGAGGATCATGTACGCAATCCTCTGCAGTGCGTACTTAAGCAATTTCAGACCTCCATTTTCTTGTTTTTTCCCTTATTCCGTCCCATGCTCAGATTATACATTCAATGCCTTTTCTCAACCTTAAGCAAAGACGGCATCGCAGAATACGGCTGCGTCAATGAAACCATATTTTGCGGTGCTGCCTTATTTCCGAGCGGAGTGCCCGCACGCGGGAACGGGGTTTATAACAACATTGGCAGGGGGATTCCTCCCCCTGCCGAATGCCCAATTTTTCAAGTCAGACCTTCGGAGTCTGCTCTTTATTTTTTTATTAGTACTTGAGCGTGCCGCCCTGTTCAGCAACGTAAGCTGACCATTCCTCGTCGGAATAGTTGTACTTCATGTACATGATACCGCCGCGTCCCATAATCGGGTTGTATTCCTCAACCACATAGTAAACCTTCTGCGAGAGGAGGAACTTTGTGCCTGCGGTCGTGAACGGAATGTATGTGTACGTCTGGAGCAGCTTGCCCTCAACGCCCGCAAGAATCGTCAGACGGTTCTCCTGCGTGGTCTGTCCCTCACCGAAGTTCCATATGTTGCCGTCAGCGTCAGCGCTTGAAACGCCGTTCATCGCCTCGACCCAGTTGTATACGCTCATCGTGATTTCGTTGCCGTCAATCGTAAGGGTGAGCATATCGGTTGTGGTGTCATACCAGTTTTTTGCGTATGAGTAGCTCGGCCATGTGTAAGCCTGCATCAGGGAGTACGGATCAAGAGCGGAGCCTGACCAGCCGCACAGACAGATGTCAGCGGAGCCGTCCTTAAGAGCGTAAGCCCAGTCGGAGCCGGAGTAGTCAGCCTCAAGCTCGATGGAAATCTTGCCTGCGAACGGTGTGCCCTCGGTAGCGGTTACAAGCGCGCTGTTGAGCCATTCAATACGCTTTGTGAGCGCATCGGTAATAGCCGTTGAAGGATAGCTCATAACGATTTCCTGGTCGCTGATGCCGTCGTTGTCGGTGTCGGTGATGTAACCAAGCTCAAGCGCTTCCTCGTAAGCTGCGGTGAAGAGCTCCTTAGCCTGCTCAATATCGTAGCCCGTGATTGTCGAAACTGCTTCCTCAAGCGAGCTGTAAGCGCTTGCGTCAACGCCGTAGAAGTCGCAGAGAGCCTGCATTGCGGGGTCACTGTCGCGATAGAACGCAGCGGTGTCCGCGTCGTAAATGTTCGTGTCGGAGATAATTCCGAGACCCGGAGTTTGAGCGGGAGCCGCCTCATCGCAGAACGCCTGTCTGTCAAACGCAACCGCGATTGCCTGACGGAACGAGGTAACCGTTATCGTCTCAAGGTCATACTTCGACGTGTCGAAGTCTGACGCTGCCTCACGCGCCTGGAGTCCCGACATATCGCCGGTCAAAAGCAGGAAGTAAATTACCGCGGAGGGCGATGCGTACAGATATTCAGAGAAGCCGTACTCATCGTAGTCGTCTGTCTGCATTGAATACGTAATCAGCTCACCTGACAGGAACATCTGCTTAGCCGTTGACGATTCCGTAACGACCTGAACGTCGATGTCTGTCGTCATGTAGGTGTGATACGTCAGCCCATCCTCAGGGTCAACATAAACCTGATTCTCATAATCGTTCCAGCCGTACCAGTAGGGGTTCTGGCTGTAGTGAATCATCTTGTCCGTCTGATACTCAGTCATTGAGTAAGGACCGTACGACGGGGACGTAGCAACGCTCGTCATGTATGAGCTGTATGTTGTGCCCGCCTCGTCAACCGAGATGCAGGACGCATATACGTCAGGCTCGATGAGGATAAGAGAATCCTGAAGAGCGTTGTAGTAAAGCGTGAATCCGCTTACCGATGCGCCGAACACCTCGACAAGAGTGTACTCGTCAAGAGCGTAGATGCCGACCGTCGAGAAATCAACGTCGTCCGCCCACTCGTAAGCGATTACGAGATAGTTATAAAGGTCAGCGTCAGTCTCGCCCCAGGCTGCGTTTGTGGTGGTAACGCCCGCGAGAAGCGCGAGGGTTTCGTCCGTTGCGGGAACAAGACCGTTCTCGTCAGCGAGAGCAAGAAGCGCGTCCCACGTGTCAAGTCCGAAGTAAGCGTCGCCGTAAGCCTCGACATATGTCTGAAGCGTATAGCCGCTGAGCCATGTGTCAAGCCCATACCCGACAGCGATATAAACCTTAGCGCCCTCAACCTCTGCGTTGTCAGCGCCCACAAGAACGCCCGTGTATGTATACTGTCCGTCGTCGCCAGCGGTCATATCGGAAATCTGGATTCCCTCCTCGCCGTTGTCGATGTAGTCAACGTTGCCCTGCATGAAGTAAGCCTTAGCGCCTACGATGCCGTAGCTTCCGCTGTATACGTCTGTTGAGCGGTAGTTCTGAAGATCAGGGTCAAGCAGATACTGCGCACTTGTCACAAACGTTTCAGCTGTGATGTGGTATCCCGTGTCAAAATAAAGATCGTCACGAAGCGTGATAGCATAAGCGTAGCCCGATTCCGCGTCCTCCGGGAACCATTCGGGATGCTCAGCCTTTACCTCCGCGGTAACGTCAACGGGGTAGTCGGTCGCCATGGATGGGATTATTACGTAGCCGTCATATGCGTCACGTGTTTCATCGTCCATCGGGTGCAGCTCATCG
>JAJQHI010000012.1 GCA_021199825.1 Bacillota bacterium | reverse complement strand
TATATAAGGAGCGCGTGCGCGGGCTGTCGTTTGATACATGCGTTTTCACAAACCTCTCACCCGACCATATAGGCGGCGCGGAGCACCCGACCTTCGAGCATTACCGCGACACAAAATCGCGCCTTTTCTCCGAGTTCGGCTCCAAATGCATCGTATATAACGCCGACGACGAAAACTCCTCCTACATGATAAAAAACTCCGACGGCGCCCTCTTGCGCTCAGTGTCCATGAAGGACCCCTCCGCCGACTTTTACGCCTGCGGGCGCAAAAACCTCATGCAAAACGGCACCTTGGGCACCGAGTTTGATATACGCGAAAATGACCGCAGCAGCGCTGACAGCGCTGTCAGCACTCACCTCTCAGTCCCCTCACCGGGGCTTTTCAGCGTTTATAACGCAGCCACGGCTTATGCCGTCTGCCGCCGCTTCGGCACCGCACCCGAAACCGCCGCCGCGGCTCTCGCAAGATCAACCGCAAAGGGACGCTTCGAGGTCGTAAACGTCCTCCCCTACGCCACCTTTGTCATAGATTACGCCCACAATGAGCTTTCCCTTCGCTCCACCCTGTCGGTTCTGCGCGAATATAACCCCACCCGCCTGACAGTCGTTGTCGGAAGCGTCGGCGGACGCACACAGTCACGCCGCATTCCTATAGGACGCGCCGTATCACAGCTTGCCGACTTCTGCATTCTGACGGCGGACGAGCCCGACTTTGAGGACCCGATGAAAATCATCGATGACATTTTAGTCGGCTTTGAGGACAGAACAACCCCATACGTCAGATTCGCCGACCGCGGGGACGCTGTGAGATACGCCGTCAAAAACGCCGTTCCCGGCGAGATTGTGCTCCTCGCGGGCAAAGGGCACGAAACCACACAGCTCATAAACGGAGTGCACGTTCCCTTCTCGGAGCGCGACATATTAACAGAAGCCGCAAAGGAGACCCTTAATGTATGAACCTGACCCAAAGTCAGAACAGCTACCGCTTTGAGGAAAGCCGCGGGATGAAAATCCCGCTGATACGCGAGGACGAGGGCTGCATTTGCTCCCCCGACCTGATACGCGAGATTCTCTCGCCCAAGCTAACGCTTGACGACCCCCTCGCCCTGACCACTGAGTCAGACGACGAAATCCTCGCGTTTGATATCTATTATAGTGAAGAAATCATAGCATTCGCAATGCTCAGAAAAACTCACCCCGATATGGGCGAATGGTTTTTGTGGAACTACGCCGTCGCCCCCAGGCACCGAAGAAAAGGTCACGGATACAGAATCCTTACCGAGCTTTTCACCATGATGAGGAACACATACGGCGCCAAAACCATAGTCACCTCATATATACACGGAAACAGCGCGGCGGAAAAGCTCTACTTTCGCCTCGGATTTAAAAAAACCGACACCATCGGCGGGGACGGAGTGCATGAGATAAACATGATATACACCATATCGGAGGACGCGTAAATGAAATACATTGACCTACACACACATTCAACCGCCTCAGACGGCAGCCTGACCCCAAGGGAGGTCGTCGCCGAGGCAAAGCGGGCGGGGCTTTCAGCCATAGCCCTCTCCGACCATGACACAACAGTGGGAGTTGCCGAAGCAATGGCGGCAGGCGAGGAGCTCGGCGTTGAGGTAATCCCCGCAATCGAGCTTTCCTCCGAATCAAAAACCGAAACGCATATTCTGGGCTTTTTCATCGACCCGCAGAATCCCGCGCTGCTTTCCAAACTCAGGGAAGTGCGCGAAATACGCGAGCGCCGCGAGGAGGATGTCTGCGCTAAATTAAACTCCCTCGGCTTTGAAATTACCATGGACGAGGCGCGTGAGGTCGCTGGTGCAAATATACTCTGCCGCGCCCACTTCGCAAAGCTCATGGTACAAAAGGGATACTGCCCCTCAGTCAAGTCCGCCTTTGACGAATACCTCTCCGTCGGCAAAAAAGCGTACAGCGGAATACAGGCGCTGACTGACACCGAGGCGGTGAAGCTCATAAAAACTGCGGGCGGGGACGCGTACCTCGCACACCTGAACCAAACACACCGCGGCCACGACGACCTATATGAATATCTCCGACGCCTCAAATCCGAGGGTCTTACCGGAATTGAGGGCTACTATACGGAATATACGGACGAAATGGGAGAGGAATACCGCGCCATGGCAAAGGAGCTTGACCTCTGCCTTTCGGGCGGCTCCGACTTTCACGGCGCGTTCAAGCCCCACATCTCAATCGGACGCGGCACAGGAAACCTCAGAATCCCATATGATGTGCTTGAAAATATGAAAAATTTTCGTGCAAATTAAGCAAGCTCCTGCCGAAGGCAGCTGTATTAACCTGCGCCAGCGAATTTCACTCTTGCATTTTCTCCCGTTTTGTGCTATACTAAAGCTCCCACACGGTTAGGTCGTCGCGCGGGAAACCGCGAGGAAAGTCCGGGCTTCACAGGGCAGGATAACGGATAACGTCCGCCGAAGGTGACTTCCGGGAAAGTGCAACAGAGATATACCGCCCGACATTTGTCGGGTAAGGGTGGAAAGGCGAGGTAAGAGCTCACCGAATCCCTCGGCAACGGGGGATTCCTGTAAACCCTATCCGAAGCAACGCCCCCAAAGCGCCGCTAATGTTGACCCGACAGGCGCAGGGGATCATGCGGCATTCACCAAGTCGTTAAACGATTGCAAAATCGCTTCTCGGCTTGATGATTACTCAGCGGAGACGCGGAGTACAGATAGATGACGACCCACGACAAAACCCGGCTTATAGACCGTAGTGGCGCATCCACGTCAAGTTGACGTGGATGCTTTTTTATTTAAAACAGCCCCAGCCTATGTAAAACCACAGCCGCCGCCTCGCGAGTGAGCGCTCCCTGCCAGTTGTAGTCTCCCGTCTCGTCTCCCACAAATACGCCCGCAGCCTTTGCGGCTTCCGTCGCCTCCTCTGCCCATTCGGACGCACATCCTTTTGATGTGCCTCCGTCCGAAGTGAAATCGGCTGACGCCTCGTCCGCGTAATCCACATACGGCAGACGCCCGTGACGCGTCCAGCACCGCGAGCGGTACCCGCTCACCTCACCTATGTTCCCAACAGCCGTAATCTGCACGCCTCCCGACCATGAGGGCGTGCATTCAGCCGCCAGCCCGCCTCCAAGATAAACGCCTGCGTGCCCCGACATCCATAAAAGCTCACCCGCCTCAATCATGGAAAAATCCTCCGAAACATCGGAGCATGCCTCAATCATCGACTCCGTCCCAATATCGGGCACGCCTCCCGACGCGTAAACCGCGCCGCCGTATACGGCATCCACGTCCCCGCACCAGCCCCAAAGTATTCCTTTCACAAAGCAAACGCAGTCAAAGCCAAAAGTGTCAGCCGACGCTCCGTTTATAATGTCAGCCCTCCCCTCATTGTAGCTGTTGTTCGCACTGTAGCGCGCCTTGTTCGTCTCCGTCATGGGCGCGCCGAAGCACCCCTTGACATAAAGCGTCTTGTAGTTCAGCGCCGCCCCGCGGCACCTCGATACAAACTCTTCCCTCTTCATCACATAAGCCATAAAATACCCCCTTATATATTCTCAAAGTACCCGTCACCTCACATTTGCGGCATTTTGCCCAAAAAAACCGTCAATTTCATTGAAACTTTGTCTATATTGCCCCTTGGAAAGCCTCTCGATTTGCGGTAGAATATCCGCCGGGCAAAAAACAGCCCACATCACATCCTCGAATCGGAGAAATATATGACAAATAACGCAAGTGTCGCCGCTCGTCACGGCTCACTCACAAAAAAAAGCCCCCACCTGCCCGAAAGATTCGCGCTTCGCCTCGTATTGATGTTCGCGGGAGTCGCGCTCTCGGCGCTCGCCACCTCAGTGCTCTTAAAGCTCAGCCTCGGAACCGACCCCTACTCATCCTTTGTCAGGGGACTTTCAAACCATATAGGCGTAAGCTACGGCACAACCCAGCTCGCGGCTCAGCTTTTCATGTTCATCTTCATGCTCATCAGAGGGCATAAGCTCATCGGTGTCGGCATGGTCGCGAACATGACCCTCAGCGGCTACATCGTAGACCTCGGCACATTCATCCTTGATAATACGGTCAGCGACAGCGTTTGGGACTCCGTTCCCGTAAAAATCGCCGTGCTCATCCCCGCTCTCATAGTTTTCATAGTCGGCGCCGCCCTCTATATGGCGGTTGATCTCGGAGTGTCCCCCTACGACGGAATGCCCTACATCATCACCGACCTTCTCTCCTCAATGAAGGTGCCCTTCAAATACATCCGCACCCTTTGGGACCTCTTCTTCATGACAATGGGCTTTTTGCTCGGCGGATCGTTCGGTGTCGTCACTGTGATAGAAATGATCTTCTTAGGTCAGGCAATCGCCTTCTTCTCAAAGAAGGTACAGCCCCTCATCCACAATAAAAAATCCGCGTAGGACTCATTCCGAATCGGAATCGGCACCGGTACCGGTATCGGTGCCGGTTTCCTCATCATTCGAAAGCTGTGCCAGAACTTGGCGCAGCTTTTTTGGTATCGGAATACCTATCAGCGCCGCGTTCTCAATACACGAAAGCCCCTCGTTCGCCATCATGAACCCGATAACGGCGCCCCTCACGGCAGACCCGCCGCCTATAATATCGGTGTCGATTATGTTCGCGATGCCCACAAGAATAAAAATGCACACCTTCTTCGCGATGCCGTGAAAGCCCACCTCGGAGCTCAGCTCACGCCTAACCGCCGCCGAAAGCACACCCGTCGCGTAGTCCGCGACCACAAACGCAATCAGCGCGTAAAGTGAAGCGTCAAGCCCGCCGCAGAACCATCCAAGCACACCTCCGACCCCCGCCAGAACAACATTCAGCCTCGATATAATCTCCTTCAATAAAAATACCCCCTAAATAGTAAAATCATAAATCCCCTGCAATATACGCCGTCAGCGACGACCACCTTGTCGCCGACTGATACGCCGATAAGCTCTCCGATGGCACGTGAATCACGCAATCGGACGCGATTCCCGAAAAGACTGACGTGCCGCCGAGCGTCGGCGGGACGGCGGCGTATACATAATAGTCGTGAACCGACCTGCACCCGTAAAAAGCGTAATTCCCGATTGACACGGTGCTTGAGGGCACCGTAAATTCCGGCACCGTCGCGCACTCATAAAAAACTCTTGCCCCAATTGTCGTCACCCCGTCCGGTATCCTTGACGACGAAAGACAGTAGCAGCCGTAAAAGGCGTAGTCGCCTATGCTCAAAAGCGACGCCGGAAATGAAATCTCCGACAAATGCCTGCACCCGTGAAACGCGTATGACCCGAACGATGTCACCTCATCGGGAATTTTCACATACAAAAGAC
>JAJQHI010000126.1 GCA_021199825.1 Bacillota bacterium | reverse complement strand
GAGCTACAGGCGGAGGCTTTGGGGGCACAGACCGATAACGGATTTCTGGCGTGTCGGCGGCGGGTACGCAAGGCGGCTTGAGTCGATGGGGCTTTTCACGATGGGGGATGTCGCGAGGTTTTCGCTTTCGGAGGCGGGAGAGGATATGCTTTGCCGTCAGTTCGGAGTTATGGCGGAGCTTTTGATTGACCACGCGTGGGGATGGGAGCCGTGCAGGATTTCGGATATCAAGGCGTATCGACCAGAAAGCTCAAGCGTCAGCTCAGGACAGGTGCTTCACGAGCCGTACGGCTACGAAAAGGCGCGGCTGATTGTGCGCGAGATGGCGGACGCGATGTCAATGGATCTTTTTGACCGTGGGGTTATGACATCTCAGATTGTGCTCAATATCGGTTATGACGCGGGGAACAGCTCATATGAGGGGGATTTTGACACCGACAGGTATGGGCGGCGCGTGCCGAAGGGGGCACACGGGTCGGAAAATCTCGGATGCTATTCGTGCTCGACCTCGCTTATAACGGCGGCTGCGCTGAGAATTTACGAGCGCGTCACTGACAAAAGGCTTTTAATCAGGCGAATAAATATAGCGGCGGCGGATATTCTGCCGGCGGAGGTTGGAAGGAAAATCACGGCGGAAAGCTCACAGGGTCAGCTTGACATATTCTCCGATGGGGAGACTGAGGCGAAAATGGCGGCTGAGGCGCAAAAATGCGAAATTCGCGAGGAGCGAATGCAGGGTGTCATTTCGTCGATACGAAAGAAATACGGGAAAAATTCGCTTGTGAAGGGGATGAATCTCGAAGAGGGAGCGACGGGAATGTCGAGAAACGAGAAAATAGGAGGTCACAGGGCATGAGGGACGAAAAGGACGACGGCGGAATTTACGCGGATATAATAAATCTGCCGCACAAGCAGTCCGCGTGGCGTGCGCGCATGACGATGAGCGGCAGGGCGGCGCAGTTCGCGCCCTTCGCGGCGCTGACGGGATATGACGACGCGGTTAAGGCATCGGATTTTTTGGACGGAGAGGAAGAAAAGAAAATTAAAAAGGATATTGACGAATCAGGCTGAATAGTGTATAAATATAGCAGCAAAAGCGTGTCAGCGTGTCAGCGCGGAGCGTTTTGCGGATATTTGATATGAAGGAGTTGAACTGCATGAAGGCTGTAGTTAAAATATCATTGGGGTCGCTTCTTAAAAACAAGCGTGTTATTGCGGTTATGCTCATCTCCATCATATTCGCCATCGCGGTGCTTGTAATTATCGCTTCCGTCGCCGACGCGGTTGTCAGCTGCGGATATGCCGGCAAATTTGTGAGGTACAAAGGGGAGGGATATACGGACGAGGAGATATGGGATATAATTCTTTCGGCGGACGATTTGATTCTTCTCATTTCGGTGATGGATTTGTTTTTCGCAATCGCGGTGCTGCTCGTGATATTTTCGGTCGGCAGCGCTTTCAAGACGACGGAGGGCGAGCGGACGAAAATTCTTTCCGTGCTGTCAACTCTCGGCGCATCCCCGACATCCCTTGTTGTGTATCTGCTTTTTGACACGATATTATTCTCCGTTATAGGCGTTCCTCTTGGCTTGGCTGGAGGTCTTTTTTTGTCCTCGCGGCTGATTGATTTTTTCAACGCAGAGATAATTGTGCCGTCGGGCGTGGGGGCGATTGAGATTTTTGGTGAGCATACGCCGCTTTCGTTTGGCGTGTGCGCCGCAGCCGCGCTTTTGTCAGTCATATTTGCCGCACTCATACCAGCCGTGAGGCTTATAAGGCGACCGGCGGTCGATATAGCGAAAAGCACGAACGCGATAAATGTATCGCTGCGGGAGACATTTCTCGACGACATTATCGAGCGCAGATTCGGCGTGATAGGGAGGCTTGCCGCAGCGAATTATCAGAACAACAAGCCGCGATACCGCTCATTTTCAATGACAATCTCACTTTCATCGCTGATTTTCGTCTCTGTGTTGCTCCTTTTCGAGTATGTAATGCAGGTTGACTTCACGATGACGGGAAGCGTTCTGACTTTCATATTTCTTGTGTTCGCGGCGGTGTTCCTGCTTTGTCTTTTCGGCGCGTCGGGGTCATTTTACACGAATTTCAAGCGGAGATATTCGGAGTTCGCGGCGCTTGAATCGCTTGGAATGGAAAAGCGCTCGCTTTCGGCTATGGTTGCCGTTGAGGCGATATACTACGGCGTGTATACTTTCGTTTATATCATCGTCGGAACGGTTATTGCGGACGTTATTATATTTTATCTTTTATGGGTTGAGGAGCCGCTCGAATTTTCGTTTATTATTCCGATAAAGGAAATTGGCGCCGCGTTTGGCGGGGTGCTGCTGATAACGCTTGCGCTGTCGCTTTTCATGTCGATGTCGGTGCGCAAAATCAAAACGGTTGAGCTGCTTAAAAACAATTGGTGAGGTGTGCAATGAGTGAAATACTGCGTGTTGAAAATCTGAAAAAGGTTTATAAGGTGTATGACAGCGAAACGACGGCGCTGAACGGTGTGTCATTTACCGTTGAAAAGGGCGAATTTGTCGCAGTTGTCGGCACGAGCGGTTCGGGAAAATCAACGCTTCTGCATATTCTCGGAGGCGTTGACACGCCTACATCGGGGCGCGTCATCGTGGGCGGGGAGGATATTGCGGGATTTTCCGCGCGCAGGCTTGCGGAATACAGGAGGCGCCGGGTGTCGATAATATATCAGTTTTATAATCTTTTGCCGATGCTCAACGTGAGGTCGAATGTGACGCTTCCGCTTGAGCTTGATGGGAGGAAATGCAGCGACAAGAAGCTGCTTTCGGTGTTGAAGTCGCTCGGAATTGAGGAAAAGGAATTTCATTATCCGAGCCAGATGTCGGGAGGCGAGCAGCAGCGCGCCGCTATAGCGCGTGCGCTTATAACTTCACCCGCGATTCTTCTCGCCGATGAGCCGACGGGGAATCTGGACAGCAAAAACACGGCAGAGGTGATGTCGCTTCTTGCAGAGGCGAACGAGCGCGACGGGCAGACGATAATCATGGTGACGCACGACATGGATGTAGCCGCCCGCGCGGGGAGAGTTATTGAGATGATGGACGGCATGATATTTCGTGATGAATCGTAGATTCATCACGAAAATCGTGAAGAATCGAATTAATTCGATTCTTCAGGAATAGCGCTCTGTGTTATGGGTATAACAGATTCAAGCAAATTCTTCAGGTGCAGTGTTCTAAGTTATGGGCGTTATAGTTTTAACAAATTTTTCAGGCACGGCGCTCTGGGTGAATGAGAGAATGCAGCAATTTGATTTTTTTTAAAAGCGGTTGAGGCGGATGAAAGAATTGCATGGCATAAGAGGTCAGAGGTCGGGGATAATATAATCGGCGGGAGAAAAATGAGTTTATATTGACGGAGGATATTTGAATGTTTGAAATCATTAAAAAATCCCCGAAGGGAATTGTGTCAGGACTGATAATCGGAAGCACTGTGGGCGCTGCGGTCGGAGGGGCTGCCGCGTCTATGATGTCGCCGAAGAAAAAGAAGCTCAAAAAGAGCGCCAGTCACGCGATTGACGCTGTGGGTACGATGATGCACAACGTATCCGAATGGATGGGATAAAAAAAGCGGCTCCGGGGAGTACCTCGGAGCCGTATTTTTTTAGGATGCGTTTTTCGGCGCCATGCGTGACATCTGACGCTGCGCCATGACAAGACCGTAGTATATGCCCTTCTGGCGCATGAGCTCATCATGCGTTCCGACCTCGGCAACCGTGCCCTTATCAAGGACGATGAGGCGCGTTGCGTTTCTGAGGGTTGAAAGCCTATGTGCTATTGCGAGGGTTGTGCGGTTCTTGGAGAGCACCTGCAGCGCGTCCTGAATCTGACGCTCAGTCTCTGTATCGAGTGAGGCTGTAGCCTCATCGAGAATGAGTATTTTCGGGTCGTGGAGCAGGGCGCGGGCAATTGCGATTCGCTGGCGCTCACCGCCGGAAAGCGTATGTCCGTGCTCGCCGACACGTTCGTTATAGGCATCGGGCATCTTCATGATGAAGGAATGCGCGCCCGCGAGCTTTGCCGCGGCGATAACCTCATCGCGTGTGGCGTCAGGCTTCGCGTATGCGATATTGTCGTATATTGAGCCTGAGAAGAGGAAGGTTTCCTGAAGGACGACGCCTATCTGCGAGCGCAGGGAGGACTGCGAGATGTCCTTTATGTTGTGTCCGTCGATTTTGACGACTCCGTCGTCTGCGTCGTAAAGGCGCATCACCAGGTTGATGAGCGTTGATTTTCCGACGCCGGAGCGTCCGACAATTCCGATAAAGTCGCCGGGCTCTACCTTGAAGCTTATGTCGTGAAGGACGTTGTTTCCGCTGTCGTAGCCGAACGCGACGTTTTCAAATTCGATATATCCCTGAATATCAAGGTCGAGCGCGTCCTCCTTATCGAATACGTCAAGCTCCTCATCGACAATGTCGAATATTTTTACGACGCTCGTCATTGTGCGTTCCCAGCGGCGCGGAAACATTGAGAGCCAGCGGAGCGGTCCGTATATTATCGACACATATGAGGTGAACTGCGACATCTCACCAAGGGTCATCTCGCCGCCGAGAATTTTATTTCCTACGTAGTAGAGAAGGAAAAACTCTCCGATTCCCATGAAAAATGAGATTATAGGCTGATAGACGGCAAAGAAGGTTTCGCTTTTAATCTGCGCTGTCCTGACGTTTTCCGTCGCCTCGTCGAATCTCTCGCCCTCGCGTTTTTCCATTCCGAACGCCTTTACGACGCGGATTCCGCTGAATATATCATGCAGAATCGTGCTGGCGCGTGAGTCCATCTGCCATTGGCGGTGGAAGAGGCTGCCCATTTTTGAACGGAAAACGGAGTTCGCGAACATCACTATCGGCAGGGGGATGAGAATCAGAAGCGCCAGACTCCAGTCATAGGCGAAGAGGATTCCGCCGACGACCAAAAAGACGAGCACGTACTGAAGCATTGTGCCGATGTCGCTCGAAATGAAGCCCTGAAGCTGTGCTGTATCGTTTGAAACGCGAGTCATGAGTTCGCCTGCCGTGCGCTTTGAAATGCGCGAGACGGAGAGCTTTTGGATCTTTTCAAAGACCATGTTGCGCAGGTCGATCGTTATCTTTGTCGCGACGTTGTTTGCCAGAACGGAGCGACCGACACCGAGAACACGCGATATGATATTCACGAAAAGGAGTGCCGACACAACGCTTACAAAGCCGACGAAAAACTGCCTTGATAGGGAGAGCTACGCCGCCACCTCAGATCTGATGCAGGAGTCTACGAGGATTTTGTTTACCATAGGCGGCACCAGCTCAAGCAGGGATGCGACAAATTAAAGCGCGGACATCAAAAGGA
>JAJQHI010000211.1 GCA_021199825.1 Bacillota bacterium | reverse complement strand
CTCTCTTTCCTTCATTCTTTTTGATTTGTCCGATTTGATATTGACATTAGCAAAAAATATTCGCCACAGTCGGAAAAAAAGTGATTATGGTGTATTTGCGCCCTACAGGAGTGAGGACAGACGCCAAATTCGATTGACAAACACGAGAACGTATGATATAATAACATTGAACAACGAAGCATAGCTTCGTTGCTCAAGTTAGATGAATATTTTTGCAAATCACAGATTTGAAAAAATATTCACAGTACAGCGTTCGATAAGACATTTATAAATGGGCACAATCCATTTTATAAAGTCTGTCAAATATCCGATTCTAATCTATGATTTGAATCGAATATTTGCGGTACAGTCTTGATATTATATAATTATTCAGAATGACGTAAGCTGTGTTTTTGAAGTACGTAAGGGATAGAATGCCGTATGCCGGCAGCGGAGGTGTTGACCATATATGAAGATACTCGGCGTTGATCCTGGAATCGCCATTGCGGGGTGGGGTGTTGTCGATTATGAAAACGGCAGATTTCACACCCTCGGATATGATTCCGCAACAACTCCCGCCGGAATGAAGACGGAGGACAGGCTCTTATCGCTTTTTCACGACTTTGAATTGATTATAAATCATTTCAAGCCTGATGAGTTTGCTTCCGAGGAGCTTTTTTGGAATACAAATCAAAAGACAGGCATTATGGTCGCCGAGGCACGCGGAGTTATTCTCATGACCGCCCGCAAGCACGGCATACCCGTTTATGAATATACGCCGCTTCAGGTAAAGCAGGCTGTAGTCGGATACGGTCGGGCTACAAAAAAGCAGGTTATAATGATGACAACATCAATACTTGGTCTTCCTGAAGCACCGAAGCCGGATGACACGGCAGACGCGCTTGCTGTCGCTATATGTCATGCGCACAGCAAAAACTCGCCTTTGGGCAAATACATGAACCTTTAATCGGAGAGAAAAATGTGGATATCAGACAGCTGGCGCGATTATGAGCTTCTTGACTGCTCGGAAGGGGAGAGGCTTGAGCGCTGGGGAAAATATATACTTATACGACCTGACCCGCAGGTTATATGGAAAACCGAAAAGAAAGCGCCCGAATGGAAGCGCGCTGACGCAAGATACATACGTTCTTCAAAGGGTGGAGGCACTTGGGAGACAAAGGGCAGGGTGCCTGAACGCTGGCACATAAAATATAAGGATCTCACATTCGGTGTTCGTATGATGGGATTTAAGCATACGGGAATATTTCCGGAGCAGGCTGTCAACTGGGACAGAATGACCAAAATAATAAAAGGCGCGGGGCGGGAAGTGAAGGTTCTCAACCTTTTCGCCTATACGGGGTGTGCCACTGTGGCGGATGCCGCGGCGGGCGCGTCGCTCTGTCATGTTGACGCTTCCCGCGGAATGGTCGCGGAGGCTAAGGAAAACGCAAGGATGTCGGGGCTTGAATCGGCACCGATAAGATATATTGTCGACGACTGCCTCAAGTTTGTGGAGCGGGAGATTCGCCGCGGTCACAAATACGATGGAATAATAATGGACCCGCCGTCATACGGAAGAGGTCCTTCGGGAGAGGTTTGGCATATAGAGGAGAGTATCCATGAGCTGATAACAAAAACATCGGCGCTTTTATCGGATAGTGCGCTCTTTTTTCTCGTCAACTCATACACTACAGGGCTGTCGCCCATGACCATAGAATATATGCTGAAGCTTGAAAATGCAGAGCGCGGAGGACATACCGAATCGGGGGAGCTTGCGCTTCCCGTCAAATATTCGGGAGGACTTTTGCCCTGCGGTGCGTCCGCTTGGTGGCTTTCGAGCGGCGCAGAGGAGAAATGAGCGAATTTATCAGAACAGAAAACATTTCGTTTGCATATGAGGACACATCAGGCGGAATTCATCCCGCGATAAAAAATGTGTCAATATCAATTGAGCGCGGTTCGTTTGTTGCTGTGCTCGGTCATAACGGTTCGGGAAAATCAACCCTTGCCAAGCTTTTTAATATGATACTAACGCCCACAGACGGAAAGCTTTATGTTGACGGCGAGCTTGTAAGCACCCCTGAGGGGGCTGACGACGATACTATATTTGGTGTCCGCCGCAAAATAGGCATGGTTCATCAAAACCCCGACAATCAGATTGTTTCGTCCGTTGTCGAGGAGGATGTCGCGTTCGGACCTGAAAATTTAGGCGTGGAGCCGTCGGAGATCAGAGCCCGTGTGGACGACGCGCTTAAAACCGTCGGAATGAGTGAATATGCGCAGCATTCGCCCTCAAGGCTGTCGGGAGGTCAAAAGCAGCGTGTCGCGATAGCGGGAATCATCGCTATGCGTCCCGACTGCATAATATTTGACGAATCGACCGCCATGCTTGACCCGTCAGGTCGGCATGACGTTATGGAAACAGTAAAAAAGCTTAACCGCGAGTCGGAAATTACGATAATTCACATAACGCATGATATGTCCGAGGCGGTTATGGCGGACAGAGTAATTGTTTTAAACGAGGGGGAGGTCTTCCTTGACGGCACCCCCTCCGAGGTCTTCTCCGAGGTGGAGCTTTTGCGTTCTGTGAGGCTTGATGTTCCACAGACGACATCATTGCTGCACTCGCTTTTGCCATACGGATTTACATCTCCCGCGGGGCTCTTTGACGCTGAGTCATGCGCCGGACATTTGGCAAATGAAATAAATCGCATTAAAGGTTTGAGGGAGGGGACGGCTTGAGCGAGATTAAACTTGAAAATATATGCTATGTGTACGGTGCCGGCACTCCCTACGAGATTCACGCGCTCAAAGATGTAAATATGACCTTTGAGAACGGAAAAATCACGGGGCTTATCGGTCATACGGGTTCGGGCAAGTCAACGCTTGTTGAGCTTTTGAATGGAATATTGAAGCCCACGTCGGGACGAGTGCTTCTCGACGGAAGGGATATATGGGAAGAGCCCAAAAAGATACGTGATATAAGATTCCGCGTCGGCGTTGTAATGCAGTACCCCGAATATCAGCTTTTTGAGGAGACGGTAAGAGCTGATATCTCTTTCGGACCCAAAAACATGGGGCTTTCGAGTGATGAAATCGCGGACAGAGTAATGGAATCGGCTGAATTTGTCGGTCTGGATGAGTCCCTTCTCGATAAATCCCCGTTTGAGCTTTCAGGCGGACAAAAGCGCCGAGCGGCAATAGCCGGTGTCATTGCCATGCGCCCGGAGGTGCTGGTTCTCGATGAGCCCGCTGCGGGGCTTGACCCGCTCGGACGCGAATCAATCCTTTCTAAAATATGCGAGTACAACAGGCGCTCCGGCGTGACCGTCATAATTGTGTCGCACAACATGGAGGATATGGCTGTTTTCTGCGATAAGATAGCCGTGATGTCAAACGGTGAAAATGTAATGTACGGTGACAGGGATGAGATTTTCAGCCGCCGCGACGAGCTTTTAGCCGTTGACCTTGGTGTGCCGCTCATAACGGATGTCGCGTATGAGCTTTCCCGTTTGGGTGTTCCTGTTCCTGATAATATTTATACGGTAGAGCGGGCAAAGGAAAGCATTCTGGCGATACTTGACGGGAAGGACGGGATGGCAGGAGGCGGTACAGAATGAAGGATATAACCCTCGGACAGTACTTTCCCGGAGACTCCGTCATACATAAGCTTGACCCGCGCGCTAAGCTTTTGTGCGTCGTGCTTTATATTGTGATGATTTTTGTCGCCTCGTCCGTTTCGGGCGTTTTGCTGGCACTTGGGGTGACTCTGTTTCTCATAATTATTTCGGGAATACCGCTGAAAATAATATTGAGGGGCATGAAGCCCATACTCTTTATTGTCATTTTTACAACGCTCTTGAATTTATTTCTCACAAGCGGGGAAACGCTACTGCTTGAGCTTGGCTTTATACATATTTATCTTGAGGGTGTGTGCAGCTCCGTCTTGATTGTTGTAAGAATTATGCTCCTTGTGGCGGGAAGCGGACTTTTTATGACGTATACCACAACACCGATAGCGCTTTCGGACGGTCTTGAAAGCCTTTTGGCTCCGCTGAAAAAAATAAAGCTGCCCGTTCATGAATTTTCTATGATGCTCACAATAGCTCTGCGCTTTATTCCTACAATTATGGAGGAGACCGAAAAGATTATGAATGCGCAGAAGGCGCGAGGTGCCGATTTTTCAACCGGAAGCCTTGTCAGCCGCGCAAAGGCTCTTATTCCCGTGCTGATACCGCTTTTTGTGTCCGCCTTCAGACGTGCGGATGAGCTTGCGGTCGCGATGGAATGCAGATGCTACAGGGGCGACAACGGCAGAACGCGTATGAAGGTGCTCAAATACGGAACCTCCGATATTATATTTCTCATAGGCGGTGTGCTGCTTGTTGTCGGAATGATTCTTTTGAATACCTTCCTGCCGATATACAGCCTGAGATAATGATTGAGGTAAACTGAAATGAAGATGCTTCTAACGGTCGAATTTGACGGCGGCAGGTATCGCGGGTGGCAGGCACAGAAAAATCTGCCGACGGTTCAGAGAGTTCTTACAAACTGCGCGCTTAATACGTACGGTGAAAAATGCCTGATTACAGGCTGCAGCAGAACAGACAGCGGTGTACATGCCACGGGATATAAATGCACCCTTGAGTTTGCGGACAAAAACTCGGAACGCGATATATCATCTGTCATTCCGGCAGAAACACTGCCTGACGCCTTAAATGCGCGCCTGTACCACGATGATATTTCGGTAATTGACGCTGAGGTGGTGGATGATGACTTTCATCCGCGCTATATGGCGAAAAGCAAAACCTACGAGTATTATTTTTACACGCGCCGCCGCTCGCCCTTCCTCGCAAAGTACGTTTATGTATCGGGGAAAATAGACGACGGTATGCTTGACCGAATGAATGCCGCCGCGGCGGGATTTATAGGCACACACGATTTTTCAGCGTTTATGTCAAGCGGCTCGTCCGTGGCGGACACGGAGAGGACTATTTTTGAATGCCGCTTGGAAAGGCGCGGGGATTTCGTTGTACTCATTGTACGCGGGGACGGGTTCCTTTATAACATGGTACGAATTATGGCAGGCACCATATACGGGTGCGGCAGAGGCAGATTTGAGCCTGAGGATATACCGAACATAATAAAGTCGCGTGACAGACAGCAGGCGGGGGAAACCTTTCCGCCCAACGCTCTCTTCTTAACGCACGTTGAGTATTGATTTTTGTACTGTCAATGATAAGGAGGTCGGAACATGGGGCTTTCGGACAAAAAGAATAAGAAAAAGCGCGTTTCCCTTGCAGGTAGCGGCGAGGTCACGCCTGTAATGCTCCCCGATCTTGATGAGGACGAGGGCAAAAATAAATATTACCTGAACGTATCGCGTATTTTCGGATATCTTCGATTTATCACAATCGGTGTGCTCGTCGCGTTTGTGCTTTTTATGGTGACGGTGTTCGGCGATGAGGTGACGGTGTCAAACC
>JAJQHI010000191.1 GCA_021199825.1 Bacillota bacterium | reverse complement strand
GCGGCTTGCAAAGCCCGCTCAATCTGTGAAATATTGAACGCGGTATCGCCGTTGACAAAGCGAAATGCCGCAAGTGCAATTGTTATGGACATGAGATTACTCCCACTCTATAGTTGCCGGTGGCTTTGACGTGATGTCGTAGACTACGCGGTTGACGCCCGACACCTCATTTACAATGCGGGTTGACACCGTGTCAAGCACGTCATACGGAATGCGCGTCCAGTCCGCGGTCATGAAATCAGACGTTGTGACCGAGCGGAGCGCGACTGTGCAGTCGTACGTTCTGCCGTCGCCCATAACGCCCACAGAGCGCATATTCGTGAGAACGGCGAAATACTGATTCATCACCCCCTCAAGCCCCGCAGACGCGATTTCCTCGCGGAATATAGCATCCGCCTCACGCAAAAGGTCGGCGCGCTCCTTTGTCACCTCGCCTATTATGCGTATTCCGAGTCCCGGTCCGGGAAACGGCTGGCGCATCACAAGATATTCGGGAAGCCCAAGCTCACGTCCGAGCTCGCGCACCTCATCCTTGAAAAGCATTCGCAGCGGCTCGATTATCTCCTTGAAATCCACATAATCGGGCAGCCCGCCGACGTTGTGGTGGCTCTTTATCACAGCGGCGTCTCCGGTCCCCGACTCGATAACGTCGGGATAGATTGTGCCCTGCGCGAGGTAATCGACGGCGCCTATCTTTTTGCTTTCCTCTTCAAATACGCGAATGAATTCCTCCCCGATGATTTTGCGCTTGCGTTCGGGCTCTGTGACGCCCGAAAGGCGTGACAGGAACCGCGATTCTGCGTTCACGCGGACAAAGTTGATGTCCCACTTTGAGAATGCCGCTTCAACCTCGTCGCCCTCGTTTTTGCGCATAAGACCGTGATCCACAAATACGCACGTGAGCTGAGGCCCGACAGCTTCCGCGAGCAGCGCCGCCGCAACTGACGAATCAACTCCGCCCGAAAGTCCCAAAAGCACGCGCCCATCCTTGATTTTCTCGCGCAGTGTGGTCACCGCGGTTTTGCAGTAATCGCCCATAGTCCAGTCACCGTGAGCGCCGCAGATCTTGTAAAGGAAATTGCGAAGCATTTCCGTGCCGTTTTCCGTGTGATTCACCTCAGGGTGAAACTGCACGCCGTAAAAGCCACGTGATGTATCCGCTATTGCTGCTGTCGGGCAGTTTTCGGTGTATGCCGCAGTCACAAACCCGTCGGGAACCTTCTCCATGTAGTCGCTGTGGCTCATCCATGCGACCGCGTCTTCAGGCAGTCCCTCAAAGAGCGGGAATGAAGTGTCAAAATGCGCCTCCGTTTTGCCGTATTCGCGGGCTGTGTCTGACGATGCCTCAACAACATGACCGCCGAGCATGTGTGCCATGAGCTGACAGCCGTAGCATATGCCGAGAATCGGCACACCCCACTCGAAAATCTCAGTGCTCACCTTTGGTGAGGAGTCAAGATAAACGGAGTTGGGACCTCCCGTGAAGATTATCCCTATCGGGGACATTTCCTTTATTTTGGAGAGCGGGGTCGTATAGGGCTTAACCTCGCAGAAAACGCCGCATTCGCGCACTCTTCTGGCGATAAGCTGATTATACTGCCCGCCGAAATCAAGAACTACAACTGTCTCATGAGCCACAAAAATCACCTCGTTTGATATTGATTAAAATTATTTTATAAAAGAAGCTTCATACCGCACTCTGCGATAAAAGACCTCTCGCTTTATCTATAGATTATATCGTTTCTTGAGGGTCCGTTTGAAACCATCTTAATCGGAACGCCTATATGCTCCTCGGCAAATTCTACATAGCGGCGAGCGTTTTCGGGAAGCTCCGAATACTCCTTTATGCCGCGGATGTCGCACTTCCAGCCGGGAAGAACCTCCAAAATGGGCTTGCAGTGCTTGAGCTTTGATGTCGGCGGGAAATAATCGATTCTCTCCCCGTCAAGCTCATAAGCGACGCATACCGGAATCTCATCAAGATATGAAAGCGCGTCAAGCACGGTAAACGCGACGGCTGTCGCCGACTGCACCTGACATCCGTAGCGCGACGCCAAAAGGTCGAGCCATCCCATTCTGCGCGGACGGTGCGTCGTCGCACCGTATTCGCCCCCGTCGCCTCCGCGGCGGCGAAGCTCATCCGCCTCGTCACCGAATATCTCGGATACAAACTCGCCGGCACCCACAGCGCTTGAATACGCCTTCACAGTCGCGATAATTTCCTTTATCTCGTATGGCGGCACACCCGCGCCGACGGCTCCGTATCCGGCTATGGTGTTGGATGAGGTGACCATCGGATAAATGCCAAAATCGGTATCCTTGAGCGAGCCGAGCTGCCCCTCAAGCAAAATCGTCTTGCCATCTTTAACAGCGTCGTGCACGAATGAAAGGGTGTCCGCAGCGTAGGGTGCAAGCACCTCCTTATATTCCATGAGCTTTGCGTATATGTCGTCAGCCGAGAGCGGTTTCTGCCCGTAAAGATTGACGTAAAGGCAGTTCTTCACCGCAAGCAGCTGCTCTATGTGAGCCATAATGCTCTCCTTATCGTCGAAAAGCTCGCTTACCTGAAAGCCTATCTTGGCAAACTTGTCCGAATAAAATGGAGCGATTCCCGATTTGGTTGAGCCGAACGAACGCGCAGAAAGCCTTGCCTCCTCCATTGAGTCAAGCTCAACGTGATAGGGCATAACGAGCTGGCATCGGTCAGACACCAGAATTTTTGGCATGGGAACGCCGCGTGATGTGAGTCCATCAAGCTCCGCCTTAAACTTTTCAACGGAGAGCGCGACGCCGTTGCCTATAATGTTTGTGATATTTCCGTGGAATACGCCGCTTGGGAGCTGATGAAGCACAAATTTGCCGTAATCGTTGATTATCGTGTGACCAGCGTTGCTGCCGCCCTGAAAGCGAATTACAACATCTGACTCGCCCGCGAGTACGTCCGTGATTTTGCCCTTGCCCTCGTCACCCCAGCAAGCGCCTACAATTGCCTTAACCATGTTTTTCTCCTTCCATGCAAGAAAAAGCTTTATTATACGTTGATTGAAACAGATCCTACATCCTCGCCCTCATACTCCGAAAGCACGGGCGCGACAACATCAGATAAAAACGCTTCCGTCTGCTGCGGCGCGCAGCCGACATAGCGTGACGGTTCAAGTATGCCGTCAAGCTCCTCACGCGTCACACCGAATGCGGGGTCTGACGCAATCCTGTCAAGAAGGTCGCAGTCCGCGCCCTCTTCCTTTATGCGCTTTGAGGACGCCATCGAATGAACGCGGATTTTCTCGTGAAGCTCCTGACGGTTGCCGCCGCGCATGACGGCATCCATCATAATGTTCTCCGTTGCCATAAAGGGAAGCTCCGCCATCATATGCTTTTCTATCACCTTCGGATAGACGACGAGCCCATCGGAGACGTTTATATAAAGATTCAGTATCGCGTCTGTTGCCAGAAAAGCCTCAGGCACGGATATGCGCTTGTTTGCCGAGTCGTCGAGCGTGCGCTCGAACCACTGCGAGGATGCCGTGAGCGCCGGATTCATTAGATCTGATATTACGTATCTTGAAAGCGATGCTATGCGCTCCGAGCGCATCGGATTGCGCTTGTACGCCATCGCGGATGAGCCTATCTGTCCCTTTTCAAAGGGCTCCTCAATCTCCTTTAAGTGCTGAAGCAGGCGAATGTCGTTTGAAAATTTCGCGGCGCTTTCCGCGATTCCCGCGAGGACTGCGAGAACATCAAAGTCAACCTTTCGCGAATATGTCTGCCCCGATACGGCGTAAACGTCCGAAAAGCCCATCTTTTCGGCAATTTTTCGGTCAAGCTCTCGCACCTTTGTCATATCCCCGCCGAAAAGCTCAAGGAAGCTTGCCTGTGTGCCCGTCGTTCCCTTCGAGCCGAGAAGCTTCATCTGAGATTTGCGGAATTTGATGTTTTCAAGGTCCGAGAGCAAATCCTGAATCCAAAGGGTTGCGCGTTTGCCTACCGTTGTCGGCTGAGCCGGCTGAAAATGCGTGAACGCAAGGGTCGGCTGCGACTTATATTTGTCGGCAAATTCCGAAAGCACTCGGATGACGCCGACAAGCTTTTTTTCAACAAGACCGAGCGCCTCGGTCATGATTATCAGGTCGGTGTTGTCGCCGACATAGCACGACGTTGCGCCTAAATGGATAATTCCAGCCGCGTTCGGGCACTGCTGCCCATATGCGTAAACGTGGCTCATCACGTCGTGGCGCACGATTTTCTCACGCGCCTCGGCAACATCATAATTGATGTCGTAAATGTGCTCCTTCAGCTCAGCTATCTGCTCCTCGCTCACGGGAAGACCGAGCTCGTGCTCCGCCTCAGCGAGCGCGACCCAGAGCCTTCTCCATGTCGAAAATTTATAATCGGGTGAAAAGAGATATTTCATCTCCTCGTCCGCGTACCTTTCGGAAAGCGGTGAAACGTATGATTTTTTCTCCATATTCCTCAATTCCTTATCTGCCGAATTTATCGGTTATCCTTTTAAGCGCTCGCTCAGTGTTTTCGCGCGAGCCGAATGATGTCAGCCTGAAATATCCCTCGCCGGCAAATCCGAAGCCCGCGCCGGGAGTGCCCACTACGGCACATTTTTCAAGAAGCGAGTCGAAAAACTCCCATGAACCCATGCCGTCGGGCGTTTTCATCCATACGTAGGGCGAGTTAACTCCGCCGTATGCCTCAAAGCCGGCGCATGTCAGCCCCTCGCGGATTATTTTTGCGTTTTGCAGGTAATAATCAATATGCTCCTTTATCTCGCGCTGTCCCTCATCGGTGTAAACGGCTTCAGCCGCCCGCTGCGTCATATACGAAACTCCGTTCATCTTTGTGGACTGACGGCGGCGCCACATTTTATTAAGGCTCACCTCGTCGCGCACAAGCTCGTTCGGAATCACTGTGTAAGCACATCTCACGCCCGTAAAGCCCGCGGTCTTTGAAAAGCTGCGGAACTCTATTGCGCAGGTTTTTGCCCCTTCAATCTCGAATATCGAATGTACCATGTCAGGTTCGGTAATAAACGCCTCATACGCCGAGTCGTAAAGTATGACGGCACCCGTTTCGTTTGCATATTCAACCCATCCCTGAAGCTCCGATTTCGTTATTCCGACACCAACCGGATTGTTCGGAAAGCAAAGATATATCATATCGACGTGCTCCGTCGGAAGCTTCGGCAGAAATCCGTTCTCGCATATGCACGGCATATATACGATTTTAGACCATTTGCCGTCTGAATACTCTCCCGCGCGCCCCGCGATTGCGTTTGAATCTACGTAAACGGGATAAACTGGGTCGCATACGGCGACTACCGCGTCATCCGAGAAAAGCTCTCCGATTGACGATGAATCGCTTTTGGCGCCGTCTGAGACGAATATTTCGTCCTCGCCTATGTCAACGCCCCTCTTTTCATAATCATGTTTTTTTATAGCTGAGAGGAGAAAATCGTATCC
>JAJQHI010000152.1 GCA_021199825.1 Bacillota bacterium | reverse complement strand
TATCTTGACTATAGTATATAAAATCCCGAGGGTCACGTCAAGAACCGCAAGGTTGTGTTTTTTGTGTTTTTCACAACTCATAGTTGTATTTTACGTGCCGCTCATAAAAAAATGTCCCCGACCGTCGGTCGGGGAACATTTTTTATTCGGTTAATTACACCCTTACATCCTCATCATAGACGGCCGCGTGGGGCAAATCCCATGCGTGATGGTCCGTATGAAGCAGATGGTGCGCAAGCTCGCCGCACGGCTCACCGAGATAATCGGCGTAAATCGCCTTAATTTCGGGATTCTCATGCGAATAGCGCAGAACATTTTTGCTGTCGTAGTTATAAAGCACATGCCCGCGCTCCGCTGCGCGCTCCTCATTATAGTGAATAGGCTGTCCGCCGCCGCCGACGCATCCGCCGGGGCACGCCATAACCTCAACAAACTGATATTCAACCTCGCCTCGTCTGATAGCACGCAGAAGCTTGCGAGCGTTTCCAAGACTGTTTGCAACAGCCGCGCGGACGGTTATGCCGGCGATGTTGTATTCAGCCTCAATCCACGGCTTTTTGGAATCAAGCGCGCGAACCGCCTTAAAGGTCTCATCCGCATCCGGATTTTCGCCCGTAAGGACATAGTAGCATGTGCGAAGCGCCGCTTCCATAACGCCGCCTGTCGTGCCGAATATTACGGCAGCACCTGTTCCCGTGCCGAGAGGCGAGTCGAACTCCTCCTCAGGGAGCGCCGCGACATCGAGCTGATCAGCGCGTATCATGCGGCACATCTCACGTGTGGTGAGCGAGAAATCGACATCCTTGCAGCCCTCAGCCGCGTCGTTGATGCTCGGAATCTCAAGCTCAGCCTTTTTCGCCGTGCATGGCATAATCGATACGCATACGATATTTTCGGGGTCAACGCCGATTTTCTTCGCGAAATACGACTTTGTGACAGCGCCGAACATCTGCTGCGGCGACTTCGCGGTTGAAAGCTGATCAACCATGTCGGGATACTGGCTCTTTAAGAAGCGAACCCAGCCGGGGCAGCACGATGTGAACATCGGCCACTTCTTGCCTTCGGGATGCTTGATTCTCTCAAGGAACTCCGTTCCTTCCTCCATTATGGTGAGGTCAGCTGAGAAATTCGTGTCGAATACATAGTCAAAGCCTATGCGGCGCAGAGCGGCTGCCATGCGCTTTTCGGTGGCAACCTCAGGCGGCAAACCGAATGCTTCGCCCCATGCCGCACGAACCGCAGGCGCTACCTGAACGACAACCACCTTATCGGGGTCGTCAAGCACGCCGTTAACGCCGAAAATGGCGCTTGTGTCGTCGCGTGTATGAAGGGCGTTTGTCGGGCAGTGTGTAATGCACTGTCCGCAGAAGGAGCAGTCGGCGTCAGCAAGCTTTCTGTGGCGTGATACGCTCACGGTCGTGTTCGCGCCCGTGCCGACCATATCCCATATGCCAAGGCTCTGAATCTTCTCGCATACGGAAATGCAGCGATAGCACTTTATGCACTTGCTCTCATCGCGTATAATCGGGAGCGACTCATCGCACGGGTCAAGCGAATATTCGCTTTTGTATGTTGTCTTATCGCTTACGGGGAACGCGGCGACAAGCTCCTGCAGGCGGCACGTTCCGTTGCGCTCACACGCGGGGCAGTTTACGCGGTGCTGTGAGAGCAGAAGCTCAAGGTTCGTGCGGCGCGCTTCCCTTACGCGTGAGGTGTTTGTGCGAATCACCATGCCCTCGCGGCACACATTGTCGCATGAGGTAACAAGTCGGTCAATCCCCTCAACCTCAACGACGCAGGCGCGGCACGCGCCTATTTCATTTATGTCCTTGAGGAAGCAGAGCGTCGGAATGTCTATGCCGACCGTTTTTGCGGCTTCAAGTATGGAGGTACCCTCCTCAACCTGAATAGCCATGCCGTTTATAGTTATGTTTACCATTCTGTTTTACGCCCTCCTCTGAAGATTCCGCATCCGAAGTGGTCGCAGCGCAGGCAGCGGCTCGCTTCCTGACGTGATTCCTTTTCCGTCATAACGATTTCCATAAGCTCGAAATCGTTCTTTCTCACCAAGGGCTCGCGCTCGGACATATTTATGCGTCCGCAGTACGGGCGGTCAGTGAGATTCGGTTCGGGAACCTCAACATCGGACGTTATAACGTGGTTATATCCGAGATAATAATCAATGTTAGCGGCGGCAACCTTTCCGGCAGCAATCGCGCGAATCGCCGTCTTCGGTCCCGTTACGCAGTCGCCTCCGGCAAATACGCCGGGCGCGTTTTCAACCTCAGTCCAGTCATCTCCCTTAATAACGCCGCGAACGACGGGGATTCCCGACGACTCAAGCTTATAAAAGTCGATTCCCTGACCGACCGCGACGATAACGACATCGCACGGTATTCTCTTGTCGGGGAGCCCTGACGCTGCGGGCGACATACGACCGTCCTTGATTTTGCTCGGCATTTTGGGCGATGCCCAAAGAGCCGCGACCTTGCCCTCATCGTCCGTCTCAATTTTAATGGGCGCGTGAAGATCCATCATTATGGCACCCTCCGCAATGGCGCCGTCAACCTCTTCGGCAAGCGCCGTCATATCCTCTTTTCTGCGGCGGTAGACTATCGAAACGCTCTCCGCTCCGCAGCGGATAGCCGAGCGTGTGCAGTCCATAGCAACGTTTCCGCCGCCTATAATGCATACGCGCTTTCCCGTGAAATCGGGGATATTGCCGTCTCCTATGCCGCCGAGAAACGCCACGGCGGAAAGCACGTTTTCAGCATCCTCGCCCTCAATTCCGACCTTTTTGTCAGTATGAGCGCCAATCGCTATATAAACAGCGTCATAGCTCTCGCGGAGCTTTTCCATCGTGTATTCACCCTCGCCTACCTTTGTGTTGAGCTTAACCTCGACGCCTGTTGAAAGTATGCAGTCAATATCGCGGTTAAGGCGCTCACGCGGCAGACGGTATGCGGGAATGCCGTATATGAGCATTCCGCCGAGCTTTGAATGTGCCTCAAAGACTGTCGTCTGATGTCCCATGAGCTGCAGATAATACGCAGCCGAAAGACCCGACGGACCTCCGCCTACTATAGCGACTCTCTTGCCCGTTGATGGCGCGCACTCAGGCGCGGGAACAACTCCGGCGTTGTCAACCGCCGAACGCTTGAGTCCGCGGATATTGACGGGCGCGTCAAGAAGTGTTCTGCGGCAGCGTGTTTCGCAGGGATGCTCACAGATTAAAGCGCACGCGACGGGGAACGGGTTATCCTTGCGTATAAGCCTTACGGCGTCCGCATATCTTCCCTCCGCGACAAGCGCGATATACCCCGGAATATCCACTCCCGCGGGGCAGTTTGAAACGCACGGTATGCTCTGCGGTGTGCCGGCGGAGCAGTGGTGGTTTTCTATGTGAGACATATAGTCCTCACGGAAACCGTCGATTCCCTTGAGAACCATTTTTGCCGCCTCAACGCCAATGGCGCAGTCAGCGGATTCGGCGATAACAGTTGCAAGATTCTCCATCCTGTCAAGAGTATCGGGAGTGGCGCGATTTTTCATCACGTCCTCCAAAAGGTTGCTCAGTTGTGCAAGTCCTACCCTGCAGGGTACGCACTTTCCGCATGTCTGAGCGTGACACATCTTCAGAAATGCCCACGTAAGGTCAACGGGACAAATACCCGGAGGACTTGCGGCGATTCGCCGCTCCATATCCTTGTAAATGCCCTCGACAACGCTTTCCGCACGGCTTTCCGTCATAAGCGCAAGTCTGCTCATAAATTTTTTCCTTCCTTTGTTATCACACCCGATTGTGGGGCGGAAGCATGTTCCGCCGGGTCACATATCTGGTTACATTATACCACTGTCGAACAAAAAAATCAACCCGCGAAAAAATTCGTCACAAGTCGAAAATTCGCTTGACGCGTGCGAACTATTGTGATATAATAACGCGAAACTGTATCAAATGAGACACTTTTCGGAGGCAAACAGATGCTTTTCGTAAAAGAAACGGAGATTATTTCAAAAACGTTCCTTTTTGACGGCTTTTCACACGAAGAGGTTGCGTCGCTGCTGGAGGAAATTTATTTTGAAAAAATAAATTTCTCAAAGGGCGATATAATTTTTTCACCGAAAAGCTTCAGGCGGGCGCTGGGAATAATTCTGTCGGGACGCGTAATTGTTAAAAAAGGGGAGCTGACCGTGAGCGAGCTTGCGGTGGGCGACCTTTTCGGCGCGGCGGCTCTCTTCAACAATGAGGCAACGTATGTTTCAACGCTGACTGCGCGCACCGACGGCACGGTGATATTTTTCACCGAGGAGGCGGTGCGCACACTCACCGAGAAAAATGCCGGCATCGGAATGAACTACATCCGCTATCTTTCGGGGAGGATAAGATTTTTGTCGGGAGAGGTCGACATGCTGTCCGAAGTCACACCGGCGCGCAGGATTCTCCGCTATCTTTCGGGGAAGGCGGAGGAGGGCGGCAAAGTCCGCATTTCGATGACGGAGCTTGCGTCAAGGCTCAGCATCGGAAGAGCAACGCTTTACCGCGAGCTGACGCGGCTTGAGGAGGACGGTGCGGTCTCCCGTGACGGAAAGGACATTATAGTCCTGCGCTCATATGAACAGACAATACCGAACGAGGACAAGCAATGTTCGGATTAAAGGAAGGGGATTCTCTTATGAAAAAAATTATTGCACTTATTCTCTCGCTTACGCTTGCCTTTGCGCTTCTCTCATGCAGCGCGGGCGGCGGTGAAAACGACACCACCGACACAAACACCGGTTCTGGCGAAACGAACGCGGTCGAGTCGGACAGCGGTAATGAGACAACTGACGACGGCGCTGAATACGCGGGCATGAATGTCAATATCGCGGTGCTGTCAGGTCCTACGGGAATCGGAGCTGTCGGTCTGATGGAGAAAAACGACACCGGCGAAACCGTGAACACGTATAATTTCACCGTATGCTCCGCGAATGACGAGGTGACAGCGGGTCTCACAAACGGTGAATTTGACATAGCGGCTGTAGCCACAAACGTCGCCGCCAATCTTTACAACAAAACGAGCGGTGCCATTCAGATATGCGCGCTGAACACATACGGCGTGCTTTATATTCTCGAAAACGGGAACGAAATCGAAAGCGTCGAGGATCTTCGCGGCAAAACAATCTACGCGACAGGTCAGGGCGCGAACCCCGAATATGTGCTTGACTATATTCTCACGCAAAATGGACTTGACCCCGAAACAGACGTGACAATCGAGTTTATGGATTCCACCACACTCTCAACCACGGCGGCATCAGGCGAGGTCGATATATGCATGCTCCCCGTTCCCGCTGTTACAAGCGTGCTTATGCAGAATTCGGACATGAGAATAGCGCTTGACCTGACGGAGGAGTGGGACGCGGTTACGGATGAGGGCAAGCTCACTATGGGATGCGTTGTCGTGCGCACCGAATTTGCCGAGGAGAATCCGGAAGCGGGCGCAGCGTTCCTTGAGGAATACGCGGAGTCGATTGAAAGCGTTCTTTCCAACAC
>JAJQHI010000199.1 GCA_021199825.1 Bacillota bacterium | reverse complement strand
ATTATATAGGGGGAGAATTGCTGCGCTGCGGTCACTGCGGCGTTTTTGCGGCATTTTCAACGGTGAAATTTAGCTTATTTACAGGGAGAACACACAATTATGAAATACAACAGCCCCCTCGTTTATCAGCGCGCCGACCCGTGGGTTTACAAGCACACAGACGGCTACTATTACTTCACAGGCTCGATTCCGAGCTACGACAAGATAGGTATCCGGCGTTCAAAAACCATCAACGGGCTTACGGACGCAGATGAGCACATCATTTGGCACAAGCACGAAAAGGGGCACATGGGGAACCACATATGGGCGCCTGAGCTTCACTATCTTGACGGTAAGTTTTATATTTATTTCGGCGCGGGAGACGCTGAGAACAAATGGGCGCTTCGCCCGTACATTCTCGAATGCGAGGGGGACGACCCGATAAACGACCCGTGGCGCGAGCTTGGGATGATTCAGCGCTCGGATGACGACGAGGCGTCCTTCACGGGATTTTCCCTTGACGCGACGGTGCTTGTGCGCGGGGATGAGAAATATTATATTTGGGCTGAAAAGGTGGGCTTTGGCAACGGGCTTTTGACCTCCAATCTCTACATCGCGAAAATGAAAACTCCTTGGAAGCTCGAAACTCCCGGAATGCTGCTGACAACACCTGATTACGACTGGGAGCGTATCGGATTCTGGGTTGATGAGGGACCCGCGGTGCTTTTCCACGGCGGGAGGATTTATGTGTCGTTTTCGTCATCCGCGACGGGCGCGTGCTACTGCATGGGGCTTATGGAGGCGGACGAGGACGCTGATCTGCTCGACCGCAACTCATGGAAAAAGTCGCGCTATCCCGTACTGAAAACAAATGAAGAGCTCGGTGTTTACGGTCCCGGTCACGGCAGCTTCACCGTTGCCGAGGACGGTGAAACGATACTTTGCGTATATCACGCACGTCCATATGAAAAAATAGTCGGCGACCCGCTTTACGATCCAAATCGTCACGCGCAGGTGCTTGAGCTTAAATTCGACGATGACGATAAACCTGTTTTTGATTTACATTGATGCCTGAGAGAAAACCTGATTTTGAAAGAAGATATTTGGAATTAAAGCGCGCGCTTTTCAACCACGCGTACGCGTTGCTGAACGACGAGCAGCGGGATGCCGTAACCACGGTTTCGGGTCCGCGTCTCATCCTAGCGGGCGCCGGCAGCGGAAAAACAACTGTGCTTGTAAAGAGGATTATACATATAATCAAATACGGCACGGCGTACGAGTCTGATTATGTGCCCGCCGACGCTGACGAAAGCACGCTGATTCGCTTTGAGTACGCGCTCTCGCATATGTCACCTGAGGACACGGAAAGGCTTGTCCTCGGCAGCTTTGCCGAGAATCCATGCCCGCCTTGGGCAATGCTCGCGATTACGTTTACAAACAAGGCTGCGGGCGAGATAAAATCGCGTCTTGAGGCTTCGTTCCCGAACGAGGGGGAAGACGCCATTTCAGCGGGTGATATTTGGGCGGGGACGTTCCATTCGATTTGTATGCGAATCCTTCGCCGGTACGGCGAGCTTGTTGGATACAGCAGAGGCTTTACCATTTACGACACCGACGACTCGAAGCGGCTCATTTCGGAATGCATGAAGGAGCTTAAAATCGACGAAAAGACGCTTCCCATCAAAACAGTGATGAACGAGATTTCGCGCGCGAAGGATAAGCTTCTCACGCCTGAGCAGTACGCAGATGCGGCGGGAGGCGACTTCAAAACCGGCAAGGTCGCAGACATTTATAAGTTATACGAGACACGTCTTCACGGCGCAAACGCGCTTGACTTTGACGATATAATACTTGAAACCGTACATCTTCTGCGCGATTTCCCGGAGGTCAGGGAGCATTACACACGCCAGTTCCGTTATGTTTCGGTTGACGAGTATCAGGACACGAACCGCGCGCAGTTTGAGCTGACGCGGCTGCTTACGGGCGAGCACTGCAATTTGATGGTTGTCGGAGACGACGACCAGAGCATTTACAAATTCCGCGGCGCGACAATTGAGAATATCCTCAGCTTTGACAGGACATTTGCCGACGCGAAAATCATCAAGCTTGAGGAGAATTACCGCTCAACCGCGAACATTCTGAACGCGGCAAACGCCGTCATCGGGCACAACTCGGAGCGGCGCGGCAAAAAGCTTTGGACAGCCGGCGGTGAGGGCGAAAAGATTACGTTTTCGGAGCTTTCCGACCAAAACATCGAGGCTAAATACATATCGGATAAGATTTCAGCGCTCACGGAGTCGGGTGAGGCTTCATACCGCGACTGTGCGGTGCTCTACCGCATGAACGCGCAGTCACAGCCCATAGAGGCGGCGTTTGCGAAGGGCGGAATACCGTACCGCATGCTCGGCGGGCTTCGCTTTTACGACAGAAAGGAAATACGCGACATTATCGCATATCTTGCCGTGATATTGAATCCCACGGACACCGCACGTCTTCGCCGCATTATAAATGAGCCGAAGCGCAAAATCGGCAACACGGCTGTCGCCGCTGCCGGCGACATTGCCGCTGCCGAGGGGACATATCTTTATGACGTGCTCACGCGGGCGGACTCATATGTGGCACTCAGGCGCACAGCTCCGGCAATCGCCGAATTTGTAAGGATAATTGAGGCGCTCCGCGAATATTCCGAAAGCGGCGCCTCCGTAGCGGAGATTATTGACCGAACGTCGGAGCTTACGGGGTACCGCGAAATGCTCATAAACGGCGGGGAGGCTGAGCGCGACAGGCTCGAAAACCTAGAGCAGCTCATCTCAAACGCGTATGAATATGACAAGGGCGAGGACACTTCCCTTTCGGGCTTTCTTGAGGACGCGGCGCTTGTGTCCGACATCGACAGATACGATGAGGAGGCTGACGCGGTTGTGCTTATGACGATTCATTCGGCGAAGGGGCTTGAGTTCCCTTACGTTTTCCTGCCTGGACTTGAGGACGGAATATTCCCCGGAATGCAGTCGATTATGAGCCTTTCGGGAGGTGAAATCGAGGAGGAGCGCAGGCTTGCGTATGTGGCGATTACAAGAGCGAAAAGGAGACTTTACATCACAAAGGCTCATCAGCGTATGCTCTACGGTCAGTCGCGCTACAATCCGACGTCACGTTTTGTCAGTGAGATACCGGCGGAGCTCTTGAACGACGAAACAAGCCCTGAGATACAGAGCTTCGGGAAGGATTCCGCTCACAAAAAGAATTCATTTTCGTTCGGACAGCAGAAAAAGCAGTCGCCCACGGAGAGATTTCCTCAGGGCGCGGGCGTAAAGGTCGATATGAACGCTGCGAAGGCGACACCGGACGAAATATTCAAGCCGGGGGACATCGTTAAGCACTTGAAATTCGGGCGCGGCGAGATTGTATCCGTCAGTGAGCTTGGCGGGGACTATATGTACGAGATTATCTTTGATAATTTTGGTACAAAGAAGCTTATGGCTTCATATGCGCGACTCAAGCGCACGGAATAAAAACATGCAAAAAGCCCTGCCGCGGAGCTGAACGCTCCGCGGCAGGGCTATGAATTTAGAAGGAATGGAGACAGTGGGACTCGAACCCATGACCTGTGCGTTGCGAACGCACCGCTCTCCCAGCTGAGCTATGCCCCCAAATATAAGCGGGTGACGGGAATCGCACCCGCGTTCTCGGCTTGGGAAGCCGGTTTTCTGCCATTGAAATACACCCGCAACGGCTGATGATGAGATTATAGCACACACGCGGTGCCTTTGTCAAGGGTGATTTTAAAAATTTTTCGCCGTACCGCGAAAGCTCCCCGAAGAAATAGTCTTCGGGGAACTGTTTTTTATTCGACCGCAGCACCTGCCGCCGTGAGCATTGTCACAAAGTCCTCATAGAGCATACGATATACGCAGTCGTCACCGTCCACCGCAATATATATATACTCAGTTGTATCCTCATCTGAGGATGTGTCGTCTGTCGATTCCTCCGTGACCGCAAACGTATCGCCGAAATAGAGTATGAAGGTAAGCTCCTGCTCTATCTGCGCCGATGATACGCCGTCGTCGGTATCAACATCAACGTACTCTTTATAAACAAGCGTCAATGTCGCCGTCGGGTCGTCAAGACCGTATTCGGATATTCCCTCCTCGTCAACTCCGTACGCAATGTTATTGCTGTAGTTGAGAAGCACATCGTACTGAAGCCCGCTCATAATGGTGTTGACAGGGAGCTCTTCCTCCTCAGCATCCTCGTCAGAGGATGTCTCGTCAGAGGATTCCGTTTCCTCGGTCGTCTCCTCCTCTTCCTCCTCAAGGTCAACCTCATACGCTGTGCCGTCATATTCGATTGTGAGCGACACTATGTCGTCAACGTCGGGTGTCGGAACATCCTCCGCCTCAAAGAGCGATATAAGGGTGTAGCTGTAATAATCAAAGAGCGCGTCGCCGACCATGTATACGTATGTGTCGCCTTCAATCCAGAAATAATAATACCCCGTGAGCGAATTTGCGGCACCGACATAGCAGTGATTCGTGCTGACACATCCGTCGTCATCAGTATACGTCGCCGTTATTTCATACGTTGGGTCGTCAAAGCCATAGACCGAATAGTTGTCCTCAACGTATTCAAGGCGTCTGTACCCGCCGTAATCCGATATAGCCGCCGCCATGTAGTATACAATCTCCTGATCGAGCGGGAACGCCTCGTCATCGTCAAGCACCCATGTCGCGCCGTCAGATGAAATATGCATTGAAACAGTCTCACCAAGGTAAGTATACTCAAGAGAGGTCATCTCCGTATAATCCTCGTCGATTATGGTGAACGTGCCGTCCTCGCCGTCCTCGGTATCGGTTGTGTCCGTGCCGTCATCCTCCGAGCTCAAGCCGGCGACAACGAAATAAACAACAATCAAAAGCAGAACAACAACGGCTGAGATGATAATCGTGCGGATTTGCTGCATCTCTTTTCTTTTTTTTGAGTTCATTGATTCCCTCCTGTAGTCAGCGTCTTCTGCGCTTTACGTAAATGACAATTCCCGGTATGAGCACCGCGAGCGGGACTACCGCGATAAGCAGCACCGTAAGCGCGATCTGCTCCGTTGTTGTCGAAATCGAGAGATAATCAACGGTGTCAACCGTAATTGCCGCGATGTCAACTGAATCGATTCTGTCGCAGACGTAGATTATCGAGTAAAGGAACACATAAGCGTCGATTCTGTTATAGTAAAGGTAGGTGTATTCGTCGCATATATCGGTTGAGGAATACCATATGAAGGCGGCACCGGTGTCGGCGTCCTCTGACATGGCACCCACATAGAAGGGTCCCGCTGTGTCATCATCCTCCTGACTGCGCACGCCGTCTCCCTTAGCGACAACATACGATGAGGACGATGTCGTGAGAAGCGGAGTTACCTCCATGTCACCCTCGTAATCCTCATAATCGATTATAGCGTGGGATGAGCTCATTCTAGGACTGTAGCTGACAAGGTCGGAGAGCGCGTCGCACGACTCGATATTCGGCACAAGGATATCCTTTGTTCCCGAATAGTAGTTGGAGTCTGAATCAAGCACCATGCCG
>JAJQHI010000173.1 GCA_021199825.1 Bacillota bacterium | reverse complement strand
CGGTCAGGATTTGATTGACGCGGGGATTTCGCCCGGCGCGGGGATTGGCAAGGCGCTGAAGTTTTCCCACGGGCTTCACCTTTCGGGATTTGAAAAGGATGAGGCGCTCAAGATGACGATTTCATATGTTAAGGCGCACGAGGTCCGCAAAAGAAAGCGGAAATAATCGTGCGGATGGGTAGTATGCAGAATGGATGAGATGAAGAAAAACGAAAAGACAATGACAACGGGCGGCGGGAAGCTTTCGCTTGGAATTGATGTTGGAAGCACGACTGTTAAGGTTGTGCTTTTGCAGGACGGCGAGATAATATACAAAAAGTACAGCCGCCATATGTCTGAGGTGCGCCAAAAGACGCTTGAGCTTATATCCGAGGCGGCTCCGTACATGAAGGGCGAGTCTGTCAACGTCTCAATGTCGGGCAGCGCGGGGCTTGGAATCGCCGAATCGACGGGAATTCCCTTCGTGCAGGAGGTGTTCGCGACGGGAGAGGTTGTCAAGCGGCTTGAGCCTGACACGACGGCGGTAATTGAGCTTGGCGGCGAGGACGCGAAGATTATATTTTTCGCCGGCGGCGTTGACGAGCGCATGAACGGCTCATGCGCGGGCGGAACGGGCGCGTTTATCGACCAGATGGCGACGCTTCTTGACGTGACCGCGGACGAGATGGATGAGCTGTCGCTCAAGGCGACGCGAATTTACCCGATAGCCTCTCGGTGCGGGGTATTCGCAAAGACTGATATTCAGCCGCTTTTGAATCAGGGTGCGAGAAAAGAGGATGTCGCCGCGAGCATATATCAGGCGGTGGTGAATCAGACGATAGCGGGCTTGGCGCAGGGGCGCAGAATCACGGGAAAGGTGCTTTTCCTCGGCGGACCGCTTTACTATAATAAAGGGCTGCGCCTGCGCTTCAAGGAAACGCTCGGACTTTCAGACGATGAGGCAATATTCCCCGACTACGCGCTTTACGCGGTGGCGATGGGTGCCGCCGTATATGGTGAGAGAACTGGATATGAGGCGATGGCTGAGGAGCTTTCGGAGAAAATAAAGGGCTCGATTAACACATATACGGGGCGCGACAGGCTGCCGCCGCTCTTTGAGTCGAAGGAGGAATACGACGAATTCTGCGTCCGTCACGCGGGCGCGGACGTAAAATCCATAGATATTGACGAGTATTCGGGTCCCGCGTGGCTCGGAATTGACTGCGGGAGCACGACGACAAAGCTTGCGCTTTTGTCTGCGGACCGTGAGCTTCTCTATACGTATTACAGCTCAAACAGGGGAAATCCCGTTGAGCTTATCCGCGAGGAGCTGACAAACATATACGAAAAGTGCGGGGACCGAATAAAAATCTGCGGCTCCGCCGTCACCGGATACGGCGAGGACCTTATCAAAAACGCCTTTTCGATAGACAAGGGCGTTGTTGAGACGATAGCGCACTACACGGCGGCGAGCTATTTCTGCCCTGAGGTTGACTTTATACTCGACATCGGCGGGCAGGACATCAAGTGCTTCAAGATTAAAAACGGCGCGATTGACTCGATTATGCTCAACGAGGCATGCTCGTCTGGATGCGGGTCGTTTATTGAGACGTTTGCGCGGTCAATGGGATATGACATAGCTGATTTCGCGGAGAGGGGACTTCACGCGAAGGCTCACGTCAATCTCGGCTCGCGCTGCACAGTATTTATGAATTCCTCCGTCAAGCAGTCGCAGAAGGACGGCGCGACGGTTGAGGATATATCGGCGGGGCTTTCCGTCTCCGTCGTGAAAAACGCGATATACAAGGTAATCCGCGCCGGAAGCGCGGATGAGCTGGGCGAGCACGTGGTCGTTCAGGGCGGAACGTTTTACAATGACGCGGTGCTGCGCGCGTTTGAGCGCGAGCTTGGCAAAAACGTCATCCGTCCGGCGATAGCGGGGCTTATGGGCGCGTACGGCGCGGCGCTTTACTGCATGGATATAAGCGAGTCGTCGATTATCAGCCCCGAAAAGCTCAAAGCCTTCACGCACAAATCAAAGTCCGCTGTCTGCAACGGCTGCGCCAATCACTGCCGCTTAACGGTGAACACCTTCGGCGACGGGAAACGCTTTATTTCGGGCAACCAGTGCCAGAGAGGGCTTGGCGTTGAGGTGTCGGAGGATATACCGAACCTTCACGCGAAAAAGCGCGAGATGTTTGACGAGCTGCGGCGCGGGGATGAGAAAAAATCAATGGAGTCGCCCTCCAAAAAGGGCTTGATAGGTCTGCCTTTGGCGCTCGGAATGTATGAGCTTTTGCCGCTTTGGAACGAGCTTTTCAGAACCCTTGGCTTTGACGTGAAAATCTCGAATTTTTCGACGCGCCGAACGTATGAAAAGGGACAGTTTTCGATTCCCTCGGACACCGCCTGCTATCCGGCGAAAATCATGCACGGGCACATTGAGGAGCTTATTGAGGACGGGGTGGACGCGATATTCTATCCGTGCCTCACGTATAACGTCGATGAGCATGAAAGCGACAACCACTACAACTGCCCCGTCATTGCGTATTATTCGGAGCTTCTGGCGGGCAACGTGGAGGACCTTTCGAAGGTGAAATTCCTCTACCCCTTCCTCAACATAAACAACAAAACGGAGCTTTCACGCGAGCTTTATAAGATGCTTGAGGGCGCGTTCCCCGGCGCGGTTACTCCCCGCGAGGTAAAGCACGCGGTCGGCGCCGCCATGGAGGCGTATGAGGAGCATATGAATGAGGTCAGACGTGACGGCGAGGCGGCGATTGAGTACGCGAGGCGGCACGATATGCCCATAATGATACTCGCGGGACGCCCGTATCACATTGACCCCGAAATCGGTCACGGGATAGATAAGCTCGCGGTGTCGCTTGGATTTGTCGTGGTGAGCGAGGACAGCGTATATCATTTGGCGGAAAGGACGCCTGTGAAAATACTCAATCAGTGGACGTATCACGCGAGGCTTTACCGCGCCGCGAGATATGCCTCGGAGCATGAGGACACGCAGCTCGTGCAGCTTGTTTCGTTCGGGTGCGGCGTTGACGCTATCACGACGGATGAGGTCAGGGCGATACTTGAGTCGCACGGAAAGCTCTATACACAGATAAAAATCGATGAGATAACGAATCAGGGCGCTGTGAAGATTCGCCTGCGCAGCCTTATAGGGGCGCTTGAGAAAAAGGCGCAGGGTTGATGATTTTGAGGTAACGTCTATGGCAACGAAAAAGAAAATGGACAAAACATATGTCCCCTTCACGGAGGACATGAAATCCACGCACACAATTTTAATACCCAATATGCTCCCGATGCACTTCAAGCTCATAGCGAGAGTGCTTGAAAAGCGCGGATACCACGTCGATGTGCTTGAGACATCAGGTCCCGAAATCGCTGAGACAGGGCTCAAATATGTGCATAATGACACGTGCTACCCGGCGATTCTGGTTATAGGGCAGTTCCTCGACGCGCTGAAAAGCGGGAAATACGATCCTGACCGCGTGGCGCTCATTCAGTTTCAGACGGGAGGCGGCTGCAGAGCCTCAAACTACATTTATCTTCTGCGCAAGGCGCTTGAAAAGGCGGGAATGCCAAACGTGCCCGTAATATCGATGAGCCTCGCGGGGATTGAGGACCATCCAGGCTTCAAAATCACGGTGCCGCTTATGATAAAGCTGCTTTACGCCGTGTTTTACGGGGATTTGCTTCTTACGCTTGTGAATCAGACAAAGCCTTATGAGAAAAACAAGGGTGACGCGGAGGCGCTGGCGGACTCATGGTGCGCGAGGCTCGCCGACGCGATGGACGGCAAGCACCACAACTACCGTGAGGTGAAGGCAAATTACAGGCGGATGATACGCTCGTTTCTGGAGATTCCCGCCGACAGGGAAAAGACAAAGACGCGCGTTGGGATTGTCGGGGAGATTTACATCAAGTATTCGCCTCTCGGAAACAATGACCTTGCGAACTTTTTGGTGAGCGAGGGGGCTGAGGCTGTCATGCCGGGGCTTTTGGATTTCGCGCTTTACTGCGTATACAACAATATACTTGACTATAAGCTTTACCATATGAACGGGTCGGCGAGGCTCGCGTATAAAATCGCGTATAAATATCTTCTCGCCCGCGAGCGCGACATGATAGACATCATGAATGAGGAATGCGGGGGCGTGCTGATGCCGCCGACGCTTTTCACGCACACGATAGATCTCGTTCAGGGCTATATCGGAATGGGTGTGAAAATGGGAGAAGGGTGGCTTTTGACAGCCGAGATGCTGGAGCTTGCGGATAAGGGAGTGAACACCATCGTCTGCCCGCAGCCCTTCGGATGTCTGCCCAACCACATATGCGGCAAGGGGATGATGAAGCCCATCAAGGCGAAAAATCCCGACATCAATATTGTCGCCATCGACTATGACGCGGGAGCGACCCGCGTAAATCAGGAGAACCGCATCAAGCTCATGCTGGCTAACGCGCGGGAAAAGGAATCGTAAACTCCGTTTCTGCAATAAAACAAAACGCACCTCATGGCTGTGCTGTGAGGTGCGTTTTGATGTATTCACCCGCTCGAAGAGCGGATTTCACCGTATAAAAGGGGCGTTTTAGCTTTTGGCTTGCTCTTTTTTGTATGCCCCTTCTATACGATACACGTACACCGTGTGGTAGTCGTGGGCGGGGTATGCGCGGGCGTCAACCTCAGAGTCAATGAAGCACTCGTGCTTTATTTCGTCAGCGTAAAGCTTGCGGCATGAAAGCACTGTTGCCGCCTCCTCAACAGCGATGCTGCCCTCGTCTGTTTTTATCGGGTGAAAGCCCATGTCCTTGAATTTATCCGTGTAGCGTCCGCTCTTTATGCCGAAATACGAGAGCTCCTTTTTGTGTTCGCCGCCGAAAAACGAAAGCGTCGCCAACTCTCCCGCCTCTGAAAACTCATGGGTGTAGCGCTGCGGGCGCACAAATACAAACGCGACGGGCTCGCCCCACAAAACGCCGAGTCCTCCCCAGCTGGCGGTCATGGAGTTGTACTCCCCCGCCTCGTTTGACGCGGTGACTATCATCCATTCGTCCCCTATCATGCGAAACGCGCTGCCTTCCAAGTCGCGCACGTCAAGCTTATCAAATCCTTTCATAATTCCTCCGACAGTTAAGTATATTTTCGGTGTGAAGCTCCGCGCGGAATTGTGACCGCGTGAGTCTCTCCCTATTTATAATATACGATTTTTGTGCCGAAGGGTGAGCTTTTGGCGATTGTTTAAGATATGTTTACAACTCATGCGAAAGCATTGCCGATAAGGTGTAAAGTCCGCGCTTGACAAATGAGACGCGATGTTATAAAATATATGTGTATGCGATGAGAATGGGATGCGGCTCTCCGGCACATTCCTTTCATGATATATATTTTAATCAATATGACTAAAAGAGCCAAAAAAGGCAAGTCACAATTTTTAAGAAATGGAGGTACATTCAGTGATAGAGACATATTTATGTGTAATAATATGCTTAGCAGTTTTGATAGTGGGCGTTGTTGCCGGTTTTTTCATCGGAAAGTATTACCGCAGGCGTGTGTCTGAGGCTGCCATCGGATCCGCCGAGGAAGAGGCGATCCGCAT
>JAJQHI010000064.1 GCA_021199825.1 Bacillota bacterium | reverse complement strand
GTATCAGCAAATCAAACACGGTTCCGATGAATTTAATTGTCAGCGCCAGCGCAATTCTCAGCCCTGACGGGGCAAGATAATTAAAGAATCGCCTCATTCAGTATCGTTATATACCTCTCTTCATTTTTATCAAGAGTATTTTACAACGATTTTTCAAGAAAATCAAGCAAAAAGCGACCCGATTATGAATTTTAACATTCGGGTCGTTTGTTCACTGATTATTCACTTTTCTTTGCCGCAGCAGCGCCGCCCTCCATGCTTCCCTTTTCAGATGAGAAGTCAAAATCGGCGTTCTGCGTATATCCGTCCATCTTCATCATGTTTTCAAGAACCGATATATCGGCGGAGACATCGACAACCTCAGCTTCAAAGAGGCTGTCAAGCATTTTGCGAAAGCCCTTTACAGTCATATCGAGCGTGTCCTCGATATTCTTCATGCCCTCGTCTATATTCTTTCCCCTGACGCCGAGATTCTCAAAATACGAATACGAGCCCAAAAGCTTGAGTGTTGTCGGCAGATAATAGTCAAGGAATTTTGACACCTGCGGCTTGAGGCTTGGCTTTGCGTCAACCACCTCAAATATCTTCCTTGTAATACTCTCAATCTCATCGATTTTGGCGGAAACCTCAGGATCCTTTATTTCCGCGTTCAGCTCACGGATTCGCCGCAGCGTTTTTTCGTTGTCCGATATGTCATCAGACGCCTCCGCGCTCTTGAAATCCTCCGCCGCGTTGTCATATCCGCCAAGGCTCTGATATTCCGCCTCAGCCTCATCCCGCGCCTCAGGCGTCAGAATCAGATACCCGATTTTTTTGTCAAGAATCGCGTTTCCGGGAAGCATCCCCTTTGAGCGCATATAGTATAGGTCCTTAATCGTCTTGTCGTACGATACTCCCGCGTCCTCCGAAAGCTTCGAGATTTTTATAAAGTCCACACCGTTCATCATGGCGATGTAGCCCATAATCCTGTAGTCGCGCCTGTTTGAGAAAAGATACGTCACGGCACTTGCTATGGTAAGCAGCCCGAATACGACAGCGCCGGGAATACCCGAACCGAACACAGCCGCCATTAGAAGATTGTATATCGTCAAAAACCCGAAAAGCGCCGAGCCCGCGGCAGATGCCGTTGTTATGGCGTTTTTCTTAAAATGCAGATTTGAACCCACAGGCGGGCGCTTTCTTTTCGGCGGCTGACCGCCCCCGCTCTGAGCCCCTGAGCCCGCGCCCGAATAGCTGTACGTCGTGCCGTTCCATCTGTATCCGTTTTCTCCGTCGGCGGCATAGCTGAAACCGCCCCCGACGTTATTGTACGTATCTTGTGTGTTCTGCGCGCCGCTTTGTGTATTTTCATTCCTGAAGCTGCTTTTCGGATTCACAAACGGTGCATTATCCCACCGATTATTGTACCCATCCTGTCTGTCGTTACGCTTTTTTTCACTCATATTCACAAGCTTAAATACGGTCAGTATGACACCCACCGGAAACCATATAATGTATCCGAGTACTATTGACCATACGGGAGGGTCAAATCCAACCCCGCCCTGATTTTTGTTTCTGCTCATAACCTTTTTTGTATACCCCCAAATAAGACAAGCCGCAGCCGATTACTCATCAATCTGCTTTTCTATTATTCCGCACATATCCGTAATGACGCGGCGGCACGTTTCCCCGTCGGGCTCACGCTGCGCGTAGTCAACCATTTCAACCGCTCCCGTTATGTCCGTCACACGATACTGCGTGCGCGAATGAATTCTCTCCTGCGCCTCACGCGGCGTGTATGTCGGAAGGACGCCGTATCCCCTTTCGCGAAAGACCTCGCGCATCACGGAATACGCTAACTGTATCTGCTCCGACGCCGTTTTTTTCGAGCTGAGCGCCGCTATAAAATCGCGGTAGCTGCGCCCCTTGTAAACGCCGCCGGGACGGCTCTCAATCGTGTCGTTCTGCAGCTTTATTTCCTCATCCTCAAAGTTCGCAATCTCCCATTCATCGTCCTTTTTGAAGCCGTTGAAATCGCGCGCATTCATAATGAAAAGGATTATGTTCGCTATAAGCTGCTTCACCCTCGCGATTATCATGCGTGTGTATTTGCTCCCGCGCGTTATCAGCAAGACGAGCGCCGCGATGAAAAATATAATGCAGACAATAATCATGAATCTGTCGCCTACGGACTGTGCCTCAAACGCCACACCCGAAAAGTCATCAGCCGCGTCAGAGGTGTCGTAATATTTTTCGGTGTCATCCCCGCTCTGAAGCAGCATTACAGTGACATAGACGAAAAGCAGCCTCGCGAAATACGACACTCCCGTAACTATAATATCCGCCACCAAAAGCAGGAGCAGAAGCGAGAGCGTGAGCAGCAGCACAAGCCTCACATTATAAAGTCTTCCCGAACGCGAAAGCGAGGTCAGCGAGTCCCTGACACCGCGTGAAATATACGATTGGTTCATCACGAAAAACGCGATGACCGCAAAAACCGCGAACGACGCGGACAGCATCCCCGTCGGCACGGAGGTCATAACCGACAATGCGAAAATCACAAGGGAAATTCCGAAATAGGGGATTATGGTCTGCTCCGATATGAGCTTTTCGGTCGGTATGAACCACGTGACGATTCCCACCATTATAAGCCCAAACACGATAAGCGCGCCGAGCAGCGGATATACCGATTCGGACGTATATGTAGCCACATATCCCGACTTGTACGCCGAAAGAAACAGACTGTCAAAAATCCCTTTTGAGATAAACGCGATGACGGCTGCAATCAAGGTCGGAATGGCGGCGTTTGCCACGCTGAAGCGACCCGAATCCTCCCTGTAGCCGCGTGAGCGCCCGCCGGAGGAGACAACTGCGTCATAAAGCGTCTGCATGCCAAATCCGAGAGTGGACAGGAGCGCCGCAAAAAGCCACAAAATCCCCCATGGGATATCGAGCCAATGATAAAAGAAAAGGTAGCAAAGAGGGGTAACCAGCATCGACACCGCCAAGGATGACATGAATCTGTAAACGCCGTCCCACACCGTCGCTTTTTTCATATATACCACCTTCCTTTCATGCTTTCTTTCAGTTATCTGAGTATGTCTTATAGTATACCTCAACGTCGGGAGGTATTACTGCCGTATTCCTGTTTGTTGTCGTCACATAAAATATGACGTTCACCCCACAGCGCTTCATCTGACTGTGGAATACTATCATCCTCTCGCTTATGTAGGATGATATGAATATGAGATTGCCCGACTCGGCAAATGCCTCGTGATACAAAAGCACATAGTCAAGAAGCTTTTCTATCGGGCACGACATTTCAACCTTTATCGCCGCTAAGAGTCTGAGCGCTGAAATCATATCGCGCTTGCCCTCAAACGCTCCCGTGAAAAGAATATCACGTCCTATCCCCTCCGTGTCGGCGGCATACATCTCGCCCACCGCGGACGGCGGCGTATTTGATATAATCCTTACCGGGACATTTTCCTGTGAGATTCTGTCAAGAATCGACGCGGCAACTGTTATGCAAAGCTCAACGCTGTCAACGCCAGCCGGAAAACGCGGGTCCTTTTCAATATCGCGCGAATTCATGTTTATCATGAGGTTGAAGCGGTGACGCTGCGTATATTCGGTATCGTTGACCAAAAGCTTTCCGTGCGACGCCGTCTGCTTCCAGTTGATGCTGTTCATCGGGTCATATGATGTGTATTCCCGCGTTCCGCGCCGCAGAAGCTGATCCGTCAGGAGGCTGTGATTTTTGATAACGTCCCCGCTGTGGTAATATGTTGAGGTGAAATGCTCCTCCAAATCAATGGCACGCGGCAGAACCACAACCGTATTTGAGCGGGCGGGCTCTGACTTGAAGCCCTGAGACACGGGATTCATCCCGAAAATATCATTCGCGACGACAGTCGCGCTGCCGACAGAATAAACTCCGCGCCGGCGGCAGTTCACACGCCATCTGCGGCGAATCTTTTCGCGGCTTTTAAGCACAAAAACGCTCTGAACATGATCCCGCAGCGAGTCCTTCGCCATGCCCTTCACAGCGTCATACTCCGTTATCCTGAAGTAAAGCCCCGACGGCAGCGACGTGTCCACCTTTGTATAAGGCATCGGAATCATCTTGTCGTTCGTTATCTCCTCAAAGAGGAATATGTCCTCCCCCTCAAAGACCTCCTCCGAGCCGACCGAGACATCATAGTGAAACTCCTCAAAGGTGTGCTTTTCGTATATTTTGCGCTCCGCCAGAAAAACGACGAGAATCGCAATCAAAAGGGCGATATAAAGCATATCTTATTTTATCGGCACGGGAACGGTGTCCACTATGTAGCGTATTATGTTCTCGTTTGAGTCGGAAAGCCTAATTGTGCCCTGCGAATTTGATATAATCCTGTGCGAGAGCACAGGAACGGCAACAGCCTTCACGTCGTCGGGCAGGACATAATCTCTCCCGTCAAGGGCTGCCCACGCCTGAGAGGCGCGCAGAAGCGCCAGCGTCCCGCGGGGGCTGACACCCAGACGCACCCTTTCCGAGGTGCGCGTTGCCGTGACAATATCGACAGCGTATCGCCTTATAAGCTCGCTTGCATTGATTTTGCGCACTGCATTCTGTGCCGACACAATGTCCTCCTTCACGCAAACCGAGGAAAGCCCTTCGAGAGGCGAAACATCCGAATGCTCACCGAGCACCTCAATCTCCGCGTCCTTAGGCGGATATCCGAGCTTGAGCTTCATGAAGAATCTGTCCGTCTGCGCCTCCGGCAGCGGGAAGGTTCCCTGAGACTCAATCGGGTTCTGCGTCGCTATGACGAAAAACGGAGGCTCAAGCCGATATGTTTCCCCGTCGATTGTCGCCTGTCCCTCGCCCATGCACTCAAGAAGCGCCGACTGTGTTCGGGGCGTTGTGCGGTTTATCTCGTCCGCTATCAGTATATTTGTGAATATCGGTCCTGCCCTGAAGATGAACTCGTTTTCCTTCTGACTGTAAAAATTGATTCCCGTTACGTCCGAGGGCAGAAGGTCGGGCGTAAACTGTATTCTTTTGCAGTCAGCAGAAATTGACCTTGCCAGTGATTTGGCGAGCGTTGTCTTTCCCGTTCCGGGAATATCGTCAAGCAGTATATGTCCGCCCGACAAAAGCGCCGTTACTATAAACTTAATCTCGTCCCGCTTGCCGAAGATAACCTTCCCTACGTTCTCGATTATGTCTTCCCCGATTTTTTTGATATCAACCTCTCCCATGATGCTTCATTCCTTTCGCCGGGAAGCCTTTTGCCTCTCCCGCGCCCAAAATATTGTATAATTTAATCATGACCTGTCTCAGCGCGCACATCCTTGACGCATGGCACCCTGAACCAATTCTATTGTACCACAAATTTATCTCCGGTGCAATCAATTTTTACGGTTTGAGGGCTGCAAAAGTGCAATTTCACAAAAAAAGCGGTTGAAAAATTTCTCTGTATGTGTTAAAATAAAAGAAAATGCGCGTGGGATACTGTCCCGCAGTGACGGATAGGAGGCACAAACAGAACATGAGCTTGCAGGAATCGGGTCAAATGTATTTGAAGGCTATATATGTGCTGTCGCAGAGAAAGCCGCACGTCAGAGCAATTGATGTTGTGGAACACATGGGATATTCAAAGCCGAGCGTAAGCCGCGCCGTAAACGTGCTCATAAA
>JAJQHI010000174.1 GCA_021199825.1 Bacillota bacterium | reverse complement strand
CATCATACTCAAGGAAGCTGATATTCTTGCCTATCTCATCAAGTCCACCGAGATTGCATACAATCAGCTTTTCAGCTTCGTTCGAATTTCCAAAGTACTTTTTTCTTTTTCCCATACATTGTCCTTTCTTTGTTTTTTCCGCTCACCGGGACGGCTTGCATATCATGACAGAACCGAACTATGAATCGTCCCCGCCCCTTTGCACGGCAATATTTTTGTTTGTATGTATTTATCCCAGATGCACGCATATCATGGCGCACATCATAAGCTCAATTATATAAAGGGTCGTACGAATATAAGCTCAAAACGCTCGTTTCGCTAATACCCAATGATATAATACCACACAATAATTCGATTGTCAAGAGCGGCATTCGCAAAAAGCGAGCCGCTCTGAACATTTTTTGCGTCTCATGTTATCAATTTGATAACAATTGTAGTGCCAAGGGTCAATATTATGCCTAAAACAAATGACACGGCACATTCAGTGCATAAATACCGTCGGATTCCGCGGTTCTTCGTCCCCGAACCGTGAGCCTGTCCCCTGCCGTCTCCCACAATTCTTACAGCTTCTTTCATCATATCACCGCGCTTTGCCTTTTTCGGCACGGGAACATTCTGACGAATTATGAAATACGCCGACTCAAAAAGCTCGCTGTCGGGGTTCTCGATTTTAATCATACGTCTCTCACAGCCCTTTATCATGTCAGATACACACCTCCAAAAATTTCTTGTGTGTATTATCGCCTAAAGAAGCTCATCATATGCAGCAAATTTCGGAATGTATATTTCACGCCATGTGAGCAACAATAAGTTTACAATTAGGATTCTAAAATTTAATCTTCAGGATTGACGTTTTTATTATGAATTACAAAAACACCGCTGCCGTAATTATGGCAGGAGGACGCGGCGAAAGGCTGCGTCCGCTTACAGATAAAATTCCAAAGCCTTTGGTGAGAATAGGAGACAGCTACGCCATCTCGTCATCGCTGCGCTCGCTTTCATCCCTCGGCATATCAAGAGCCGTGCTCACCGTACGATATAGGTGGGAGGATATTGTAATTGAGCTATGCGACCTGCATGACGGGGTAAGGCTTTCATACTTGATAGAAAAGGAATCCGTCGGAACAGCCGGAGGCGTACGTGCCGCGCTCCCTGTGCTCGATTCGCTCGACATCACAGGCGAGGTCTCCGAAATAATTGTCCTTTCGGGAGACGCGGTATTTGATATGCCGCTGGAGGACGCGTTCAGACTTCACCGCCATACAGACGCCGACGCGACACTGGTGCTTTATCGTTTGTCCCGCCCGGAGGACGCCGTAAAATTCGGCGTTGTAACACTTGACGGGGACATAATAACCGGCTTTATCGAAAAGCCGTCAGAGCCGCCGCGGGACGCTCTTGTCAACACGGGAATATATATTCTCTCGCGTGATGCGGTTCTGGAGATACCCGAACGCGCGCCGTATGATTTCGGGCGCGAGCTGTTCCCGCGTATGCTGAACGAAGGCAAAAGGCTTGCCGGATATGTATCTGACGGGTACTGGTGCGATGTCGGCTCTCCCGAATCATACGGTCGCTGCTGCTTTGACTCGGCAGCGGGGCTCATTACAAGCACACACTAAAGCAGCGCTAAATGATCACTAAAGTGCATCGTACAAAAACCTTTTCGCGTTGCCGAAAAGTACAAGGTCAGCCTCATCGTTTGAAAATCCCGACGACAAAAGCGTCTCTCCGATTCGCACCACAGCGGAGGCATCCTTTATGTATGGATTATCCTCAATGCCGTCAAAATCACTTCCGAGCGCCAATACCTCGGCGCCACCGACATTTTTTATATGCACCGCGTGGTGCATGAGAGCCTCAATGCTCCCGTCCCCGCCTATAAAATCAGCGTAATAATTCAGTCCGACAACGCCGCCGCGCTCCGCTATTATTTTTATCATATCATCGGTGAGGTTCCTGCGTACGCCGCATACAGCCCTCGAATTTGAGTGACTTGCCAAAAACGGGCGCTTTGCCGCCGCGGCAATATCATAAAAACCTCGGTCAGATATGTGAGACACATCGGATATAATGCCCCGTCTTTCTATCTCGGAAAGAAAGTCATATCCCATAGGCGTGAGTCCTTTGTCACTGCCAGACGCAGCACACCCCGAAATTCCGTTGTCGTAATTCCATGTGAAGGTTGTCATCCTGACGCCAAGCCCCGCGAGAATTTCGACGCGGGACACATTTCCATCAATTACGTCTCCCTCCTCAACGGACAAAAGCGCCGACATTTTGCCGCGCTCAAGGTTATCCGAAAGCTCGCCGCGGCTTTGTACAACCGATATGAGCGCGTCGTTTTCCTCTATGGCGCTCTTCAATCTTTGTATGAGGGAAAGAGCCTCTCCCCAAGCACCGCCCTCACCGCACCTGCCGATGTCCACAAACGCGGCAAAGGTCTGAAGCTTATATCCTGCCGCTTTCATGCGGCATAGATCAAGATGGGCTGCGGGATTATTTAAAAGCTCCCCCGCCCTGTCAATTTTATGTACAGTATCACAGTGAAAATCAAATATCATATCTAAATCTATTATCTGCCGCCTAACGCATCCCTGACGCGCAGAGCGCGTTTTATGTTCTCAATTGTCATCCGCCTGCCTACGGCTGAGTATATCTCACCGTCAACGCATATTCTGTCAGCTCCCGAAAGCGTTACGCATCGTGCGCGGAAATATCTCATCAAATTCTGAAATTCGCTTTTAACAGCACCCGAAGCGCTGTCCATATGAGCACCCTTTTTGTAGTCCCCCACAAGGGCGACAAATTTCATGCGCGATATATCATCAACAACGACAACGTCAAAATAACCGTCGTCAAGATGTGAGAGAGGCGCCGCCGCAAATCCGCCGCCGTAATATATTCCATTTGCTATACACATAAGAAGATATCGCCCGTCATGCGCCTCGTCACCGTCGTCAGTGGTGATCGAAAGCTTCAGCTCCGTCGTTTTCTTGCGGAAAAATTCCTCTGCTATGCCGAGAATATAGGAAAGCTGTCCTGAAACAAAGGGCTTTCTTTTATATTTCGCGGCGTTAGCGACCACACCGCAGTCAAATCCGATGTTTACCTCGTTAATTCCGTATATATCATTCCCCAAGCCTGTGATTTTTATGACATCGCATTCTATGACGGAGACCTTTTCGCATTTCTCGTGAATCGTTTTATAAAAATCGTTTCCGCTGCCGGTCGGAACAGGACAAAGAATCGTGTTCTCATTCGTTCCGCACATCATTATATCGGAAACAACGCGGTTTACCGTGCCGTCGCCCCCGAAAGCATAGACCTCAGTCAACTCTCCGGCGCGCAAAAACGGAAATTTCTCATATGCTTCGGCATAATACCCCGCCGTATATATTTCATCCTCGGTCTTCGGAAGCTTTGATGACACATTTTTGTAATCTCCTGCGCCCGCCTTTGGATTTATTATATGCAGTGTTTTCATAAAACGCTCCTTTTTCCCGACGATATGAAGCCTCACATTGACGCGAGTTTTCCACAGTCGGGGTGTTGATAATGTTGAAAACTCAGCCCGAAAGTCAAGTATACCGCGGTTATTACCCGTTTTTCTGCGTTCAGACTTTTCAACAGGTCAGCTTGCATTTCCTCGACAGATTACACTGCGCGGGAAATAACGATCACCAATATTTCCTGTCGAGTGAACGAAGCTGCACCGCCTCAGCCACGTGATTTGCGCTGATATTCTCGCTTTTATCCAAATCCGCTATGGTTCTTGCGACGCGGAGTATCCTGTCGTATCCTCTCGCGGACAATCCCATTGAAGAGAATGCCGCCTTCATAATCTGCGACGCGCCATCGTCAAGCGTACAAAACTCACGTATGAGTCGCGGGGTGAGGTCCGCATTGCGTCGAACTCCGCCCACAGGCGCGTCCCCGTCAGGCGTATGCGAGAAGCTGTCAAGTCGATCCTTTGCGTATTTTCGCGCCTCGACGACGCGCGCTCTTATTTCCGCAGAGCTTTCAGATTTGCCGCCGCGAGCCGAGATTTCCTCATAGCTGAGCGAGGGAACCTCGACCTGTATATCAATTCTGTCAAGCAGCGGACCGCTTATTTTTGATAAATATTTGCGTATTTCGCCCGCACTGCACGAGCAGGGGTGAGTTGGATGACCGTAATATCCGCATCTGCACGGGTTCATCGCGCATACCAGCTGAAACGCCGCGGGATATGTAACTCGTCCGTTTGCCCTCGTTATCGTTACCTTGCCGTCCTCAAGCGGCTGACGCAGCGATTCGGTGACATCCTTACTGAATTCGGGCAGCTCATCGAGGAAAAGCACACCGTTATGCGCGAGCGAAATCTCACCCGGCATTGGATTTTTGCCGCCTCCGACCAAGGAAGGCGCCGACATTGTATGATGCGGCGAGCGGAACGGGCGCTCAGATACAAGCCCCACCCCGTCGGGAAGCGTTCCCGACACGGAGTGCACCTTTGTGGTTTCAAGTGCCTCCTCAAACGAAAGCGGAGGCAGAATTGACGGCAGTCTTTTCGCAAGCATTGATTTGCCCGTACCGGGAGGTCCTATCAAAAGCACGTTATGTCCTCCCGCAGCGGCAATTTCAAGCGCGCGCTTTGCGCGTTCCTGCCCTTTCACATCCGAAAAATCAAGCGCTCCGCGCACACCCTTTTCCGACTCGCTCGGATTATATATCATGCGCTCAATCTGACATTTGCCGTTTAAGTGCGCGACCAAATCCTTAACACACCTGACAGGGTACACATTCATTCCCTCGACAACGGCTGCCTCGGCAGCGTTTTCGGGTGAAACGAAAAATTCCTTCAGTCCCGCGTCTCTTGCCGCGGCACACATTGAAAGCACACCCCTTACGGGTCTGACCTCGCCCGAAAGCGAAATTTCACCGACAAAGCACTTATCCGAGAAATCAACTCCGCGCGCAACGGCACCGCCCGCTGCAAGCACTCCCGTCATCATCGCCAAATCAAACGCGCTGCCCTCCTTGCGCTTATCCGCGGGCGCCAAATTAAGAACTATCGAAAGCTCAGGGAATTTGTATCCGCTGTTTTCAACTGCAGCTTTTATTCTCTCGCGAGATTCCTTCACAGCCGCATCGGGCAGCCCCACAATTTCAAAAGCGGGCAGCATATTCGTAGAATTGCACTCCGCCGTGACGATGTATCCGTCGATTCCCGATATTCCCGCGCAGTAAACCTTCGACAGCATATAATCACCTCTGTTTTCGTTATTTTTTCATGTCCTATGAGCTTTTGCTCATCGGTATTTATTTTATCACATTATGACGAAACAAGCAAGCATAATGATTTGACTTCGGGGCGCTGCTCCGGAGCTGACTTAGGGGGTATTTTTGAAAAAATACCCCCTAAGAACCCCCAAAAACTTTTAGGAGGGGGAATAGGATTGCTTTGGATGAGGTAAAGCGCTAAGTCGAAAAAAAATCAGCATCACTTCGCATTGAGTGGCGCTGATTTTTTATTTATGCGCTCAGTACAGCGACTCCATGATGAACCAGTCACATATTTCTGGGCTGATGAATAGGTTGCGGGTGCAGCGTGCTGACATTACTTTTTCATCGTCGTCATTGATATAAGAAAAATATCCCCGCAGATAGGCTATACAGAGCCCTCCACGGGATA
>JAJQHI010000221.1 GCA_021199825.1 Bacillota bacterium | reverse complement strand
GAATGGTTCCTGGGCTCTGACGAGATTTTTTCCGACATCAGGCACACAATAAGCCTTCTCATGATACGCAAGGACTTCACTGTGGACGAATATCAGCTTTATGAGGCGAGACTTCTCGGCGCGGACGCCGTGCTTCTGATCTGCTCCATACTCGACACAAAGGCTTTGTCGCGCTGTCTTGAGATATGCGAGGTGCTGGGGCTTGACGCGCTCGTTGAGACGCACAACGAGGAGGAAATCTCCTCTGCCGTGTCGGCAGGAGCACGTATTATCGGCGTGAACAACAGAAATCTCAAGGATTTCACAGTCGATTTCAAAAACGCGTCTGCTCTGCGCTCGCTTATTCCGCAGGATGCCATATATGTCGCGGAATCGGGTGTTAAATCGGAGGACGATATTAAAACCCTATGCGGAATCGGCGCGGATGCGGCGCTTGTCGGAGAATATTTGATGAAATCCCCTGACAGGAGAGCAGCGCTTTGTGCCATGCGCAAAGCCGCGGGAAGAGAGTGCTTTCAAAAATGACAAAAATCAAAATATGCGGGCTTTCGCGAAGCGAGGATATAGACTATGTAAACGAAGCCCGACCAGACTTTTGCGGCTTTGTCATAAACGTAAAAAAATCGAGGCGCTGTGTGTCGCCGGACACGGTGCGCTCACTCGTTTCACGCCTTTCTGACGGCATTTTGCCAATCGGCGTATTCGTCAATGAGGATGCTGCTGCTGTCGCCTCACTTTTGGAGGATGGGACGCTGTATGCGGCGCAGCTTCACGGGGATGAGGATGAGGAATACATCAAATCCCTGCGTCAGCTGACGGACAAGCCCATAATCCGCGCTTTCCGCGTAAAGAGCCGTGAGGATATCGCCGCGGCTGAGAAATGCTCCGCCGACTATATACTTCTTGACAGCGGAGCGGGCAGCGGGGTGACGTTTGACTGGAGCATAATATCGGGGATTTCACGCCCGTATTTTTTGGCGGGCGGGCTTGGAGCCGAAAATATTTCCTCCGCCATAGAAAAGCTTCACCCGTTTGCAGTTGACATGAGCAGCGGCGTTGAGACAAACGGACTAAAGGACAGACAAAAAATTATGGATGCAGTCGCAGCAGTCCGCTGTGCGCAATAATTTTAAGAAGGAGACTATCGCAATGGACAAAAAGGGACGCTTCGGCATTCACGGCGGGCAGTATATTCCCGAGACATTGATGAATGCGGTAACGGAGCTCGAAGAGGCGTACAATTACTACAAAAACGACCCCGAATTCAATCGGGAGCTTACTGAGCTTTTAAATGAATACGCAGGCAGACCATCAAGGCTTTATTATGCTGAGCATATGACAAAGGATCTCGGCGGCGCGAAAATATACTTAAAGCGTGAGGATTTGAACCACACGGGAGCGCATAAGATAAACAACGTGCTGGGGCAGGTGCTTCTCGCGAAAAAGATGGGCAAAACGCGCGTTATCGCTGAAACGGGAGCCGGTCAGCACGGTGTCGCGACGGCGACGGCGGCGGCGCTCATGGGAATGGAGTGCGAGGTATATATGGGACGCGAGGACACAAAGCGCCAGGCGCTCAACGTATATAAAATGAAGCTTCTCGGCACTAAGGTTCACCCTGTTGACAACGGCACTGCAACTCTCAAGGACGCTGTCTCGGAAACATTCCGCGAATGGGTTTCGAGAATTGACGACACGCATTATGTGCTCGGCTCAGTCATGGGACCTCACCCCTTCCCCACAATTGTGCGCGATTTTCAGGCTGTAATTTCACGTGAGATAAAGTCGCAGATGCTCGAAAAGGAAGGCAGGCTTCCCGACGCAGTTCTCGCCTGTGTGGGCGGAGGCTCAAACGCGATAGGCTCGTTTTATCACTTCATCGAGGATGAAAGCGTTGCTCTTATCGGGTGCGAGGCTGCGGGGCGCGGAATTGACACATTTGAAACCGCTGCCACAATTTCAACGGGAAGGCTCGGAATATTCCACGGGATGAAGAGCTATTTCTGTCAGGACGAGGTCGGACAGATAGCGCCCGTTTATTCTATTTCTGCGGGACTTGACTATCCGGGTGTCGGACCTGAGCATTCATGGCTCCACGACACGGGACGCGCCAAATATGTTGCGATAACGGACGATGAGGCTGTAGATGCGTTTGAATATCTTTCGAGAATTGAGGGAATTATACCCGCCATCGAATCGGCTCACGCCGTCGCATACGCGAAAAAGCTCGCACCGACCATGGACCGTGACAAAATAATCGTCATCACAATATCCGGACGCGGTGACAAGGACTGCGCCGCAATCGCAAGATACAGAGGGGAGGACATTTATGAGTAATATAAAGCGTGCGTTTGAAAACGGCAAGGCGTTTATCCCATTTATTACATGCGGCGACCCCGATGCGGAAACGATCGAAAAGCTTGCGCTTGCTATGATTGGGGCGGGCGCGGACCTCATTGAGCTCGGTATTCCCTTCTCTGACCCGACAGCTGAGGGGGTTGCAATTCAGGAGGCGAATCTGCGTGCGCTTGCGGGCGGAATGACGACGGAGGGCGCTTTCAAAATCGCCGAAAACATACGGAAAAAGACAGACGTGCCGATTGTATTCATGACATATGCCAACGTCGTATTTTCATACGGAATTGAACGCTTTTGCAGGCATGCCGCCGAGATAGGGCTTGACGGTATGATTTTGCCTGATGTGCCTTTTGAGGAAAAGGAGGAGTTTGCCGCCCCCGCAAGGGAGGCGGGGCTCGCATCCGTCTCGCTCATCGCGCCGACGTCCCACGACAGAATCAAAAAAATCGCCGCGGAGGCTGAGGGCTTTGTCTACTGCGTATCATCTCTCGGAGTGACGGGTGTCAGACAAAAGATAACCACAGACGTCAGCTCGATGGTAAGCCTTGTAAAATGTGCAAACCCCGATATACCGTGTGCCGTCGGCTTCGGCATTTCGAATCCCGAACAGGCAGCGGAAATGGCAGCCGCTTCAGACGGTGTTATCGTCGGCTCCGCAATCGTGAAAATGTGCAAGGAATACGGTCAGGACGCTGTGCCTCACGTTGAAAGCTTCGTGCGGGAAATGAAAGCAGCTATTTCAAAGGTCTGACATATAAAAATCGATAAAAGCGTCGGTGCGAACGTTCCGGCGCTTTTCTTTGTGCTGTCCCGCATAAAAATATTTTTGATTATTTCGCGATAAGCTATTGACTTTCGGATGACGATTAGATATAATTTAAATGTGGGTTTTGCGCTTTTTGCACGGGACAAAAATATTTTAAGAAAAGAGGAGATGTTTCATGAAAAAAACACTTCGGGTCATCGCACTGCTTCTTCTTGCAGCGATGACGTTCTCGATGGTCATCGGATGCTCGGATACAAAGGATACCGGCACCGAAACGACAAATCAGAGTGACACAGCGGCGTCCGGTGACGATACAAACGACACCGCAGCCAATGCAACAGCACTCAACGTTCCCGACGTCAATTATGACGGGCAGGAGTTCCGCGTTCTCACAAAGGGAACATCACAGACTCAGTGGCAGAGCGTTGACATCTATTCCGAATCCGCTTCAGACGACGCTATAAGCAATGCAGTTTATTACCGCAATCTCGCCGTTGAAGAGCAATACGGAATAAAGGTTGTTGAAGATTCTGTTGCAGACTACTACAATCAGACTGCCGAGGCTCTTGTTTACGGAGCTGCCGGCGTCGGCGAGTACGATATGTACTGCCTCTCACCTGAGACCGCAGTCTCGGTGCTCATCAATCAGGGCTATGTTTACGACCTGAACGAGATGACGTACATGAATCTCGAAGCTGAGTGGTACGACCAGAACTCAATCGAGCAGCTTTCACTCGACGGCAAGGTCTTCATGGTAACGGGCTCTATGCTTACCATGGATGATGACGCAACGGGCGCCGTCCTTTTCAACAAGGAATTGGCTGAGCAGTACAATATGCCTGATTTTTATCAGATGGTAAGAGACGGCACATGGACAATCGACGTTCTTACACAGTATGCAGCTCTTGCTGTAAATGACGTGAACGCGAACGGTCAGCTCGACGCTGCTTCCGACGTTTTCGGACTTCTTACAGAATATGATGAGACAAACGCATTGGTCGCAGGCGCAGGACTTCTGATGATTTCAAAGGACAGCGAGGATTATCCTGAGGTTGCCGCTACAAACGAGAATTATTACAATATGCTTGAGAAGGTTCTCAACATAGTCAACAATTTTGATGTAACTCTCTTTGCGGAAAAGGTATCGGGATATTCGGATGTTTGGACGGACTGCATGGATGTAGCATTCAAGGAAAGCCGCGCGCTTTTCTATGCATGCTGGCTCAACCGTGCAACCCTTCTTCGTGACATGGAGGATGACTTCGGAATCCTCCCCTATCCTAAGTACGATGAGGAACAGGAAGAATACTGGTCATTCGTCTCAACATACTGTGCAAACAGCATATCTGTACCTACGTACGTGTCAGATATAGACTTTGTATCAACCGCGATTGAAGTGCTTTCATATGAGAGCCTTTACGGTGACCACAGCCTGACTGAGGCTTATTATTCGCAGACGCTCGAATACAGAAACGCTCGTGATGAGGAATCATCCGAAATGCTCGATATCATATTCGGCAACACGATATTCGACCTCGGCATGATGTTTGACTGGGGCAGCATCAGCTCCCTCGTTCAGCAGACAAGCGGAATTGACGGCGGCACTGCTTCCGGATTCTCGTCAAGCCTGGCTTCCAACAGCAAAGCCATCTCAAAGGCAATAGAAAAGACGATGGACGCCGTTATGTCACAGTAACAGAACGAAAAAAATAATTTAAGAAGGCGCATCATCACCCGATGCGCCTTTTTGATGAAATTCAAAGGAGGTTATATGCCAAAAAAAGAAAAACTTCAGGTAATACCGAAGGTTTCACTCGCCCCCATGGCAGGAGCATCTGACCATGCAATGCGCGTTATATGCCGCGCCCACGGCGCCGATTTTTGTACAACCGAAATGATTTCGGCAAAGGCATGGTGCCTTGGCGACAAAAAGACAAAGCTCCTTGCCGCAGTTTATGAAGACGACACTCCCATAGCGGTACAGCTTTTCGGACGCGAGCCTGAGCTTTTGGCGCGTGCCGCCTCATATGCTGCCGAATTTGACATAAAGCCTTCGGCGATTGACATCAACATGGGATGTCCCGCCTCAAAAATATTCAAGAACGGTGAAGGTTCGGCTCTCATGACAGAGCCGGATCTTGTCCGTTCCATTGTCAGCGCCGTCGTGGACGCGCTTGACGGCAATATTCCCGTATCGGTGAAGATTCGAGCCGGGGTTGAGAGGTCATCGACAGGAAAAAACGCCTGTGAGGTAGCGAAAATCTGTGAGGACGCGGGATGCTCGCTTATAACGGTTCACGGAAGGACAAAGGAGGCGATGTATTCCCCGCCGGCTGACCTTGACATTATAAAGGGCGTAAAATCAGCCGTTTCAATTCCCGTAATCGGGAACGGGGATATCAAATCGGGAGATGACGCACTTCATATGATGGAATACACCGGATGCGACGGGGTTGCGGTCGGGCGGGCGGCACTCGGAAACCCATGGATTTTCGATGAGATAAAATGCGCGATTGAGGGCAGGAGCTTTTCCCCGCCCTCAATCAACGAAAGAATAGAATGCGCGCTTTTGCACACGGAAAAGCTTGTAGCGGAAAAGGGTGAGCGAGTGGGAACGTTTAAGT
>JAJQHI010000107.1 GCA_021199825.1 Bacillota bacterium | reverse complement strand
ATCCCATATAGTATAGGTCGCGGCTGCCGCATGAGGGGCAGACGGTCGGAGCGGACGATTTATACCCGCAGTAGTGGCACATCAGGTGCCCTGCCGATATATGTTCATCCGTGTAGTCCTCAAGGCTTTCCGTTGCGTTTACGCGCCGTTTTGCGTGATATGTCAGGGCGACGCTGCACTTCGGGCATGAAACAGGCTGCCCGCAGTGTCGGCACGAGAGAAAATTGTTGTACCCGCGCCTGTTTAAAAAAAGAATTGCCTGCTTGCCCGCCGCAAGCGTTTTTTCAAGCTCAGATATGAGAGTTGTGCCTATCGGAGAGGATGAGTCCTCGCGTTTGTCGTGCCTCATATCTGAGACAATAACCTCCGGGAGCTGGGCACCTCCGTATCTCTCACCGAGCTTTATAAGCGAATATGTGCCGCCCGCTGCCTTATGGTATGAGGCGAGCGAAGGGGTGGCACTTGAAAGAAGCATTAAGGCGTGATTTTCGGCGCAGCGATAGCGCGCAATGTCATGCGCCAAATATTTAGGTGAGCTGTCCGATTTATATGTGTGCTCCTGTTCCTCGTCGATAACTATCATTCCGAGGTTTTCGGTCGGAGCGAATACCGCGCTTCGCGTACCTATAACAATATCGGATTCGCCTGATTTTATTCGCCGCCATGCGTCCGTTCTCTCGCCCGCGGAAAGGGAGGAGTGAATCACAGCGACGCGGTCGCCGTAATTTGAGCAGAATATGTTTACCGTCTGCGGTGTCAGCGCGATTTCAGGCACGAGAATGATGACGGATTTGCCGTCCCCCGTCACCTCATCTATCATCGCGCGAATGACCGAGGTCTTTCCGCTTCCTGTAATACCGAAAAGCAGCGCCGCCTTTGCTTCTCCGCTTTTATAAAGTGAGCGGAGCGACTGGAAACATTCGTTCTGCTTTTCGGATAAAATAGGCGGCGCTGCCCCCGAAACGTCATATCCCGCAAAGGGATTGCGCCACGCCGGACGCTCTGACAGTGCTATATATCCCGCGTCTGAAAGCTGTTTGAGCTGCGCTGTTATGGTCACAGCACCAAGAGAAGACTTGATAGCAGCGGTGTCAACTGGCGTGTCATATGAGGCAAGGTATGAGAGAATCTCGCGTGAGCGCTTTGAGCGAAGCTTAATATCTCCCGTGCCCTCAGCAATTGACAAAGCCTGTTCCTTTGAAATCGCGAGCGCTGCCAGAGTGATTTTTGGCGAATCCTTCGCTTCCTTTATATCTGAGTGCCTTATGACAAACCCGCGCCTTATGAGCGCGCTCAAAAGCTCCGATAACTCCGAGGTGTCGGAAAACTCCGCGCGAAGCGCCTCCTGCGAGACCTTTCCGCGGGATTTGATGAACGTATAGAGATAGAGAGCCTTGGGTGAAAGCGCTGAGGTTGGGATTTCCCCGTTCCCGTCAGTCACCTCATACGAGTCCGTAATGCGCGATAGCACGCCTGAGGGCATGATAACTCGCACGGCATCCCCGAAGGTTGAAATTGTGTGCTCCTTTATGAAGGCGCAAAGACCGAGCATTTCTGCGTTAAGTGAGACCGACTCACTCAAAACGCTGATGATGGGCTTGCATTTTTCAATCTCCGTCGATTGAAAAACGGAGGTGACAATACCCCTTTTCCTGCGGTTTCCGCCGCCGAACGGCACGATAACAAACACCCCAGGATGTATAATCGGAGCCTCGCCTCCCGGCGCGGTCCCCGACAGCTCACGCGGGATGAAGTACGTGTATTCTATGTCGGCGTTAATTGGGGCGTCAAGAATATAAACCCCCGCAAGCCCGTCGTTCATAATGCTCTTGCCTTCTTATGATTGATTTATTTATTCGGCGCGGTGCGCTTCCGGGTTGCCTGTGAGGTTTTCGACAGAAATGTCTCCCTCCCCCTCGTTCACAACCTGAAACTCGCCATCCGCCAAACGTGTGATTGCGCTTTTGACAGCCTTTTCGTCGCGAAATTCGCGTCTTATCATTGAAACGAGCGATCTGTCCATTTCCTTGTTCGCGATGAGGGTTTCCGCGTACTCGCGCTGCTTTACATATTCGTTTGTCACAAGACGCGCGCATTTTGCGGTTGCGATGACAAGCGTATAGCGGTTGAATTTCCCGCGGGTCAGCTCTTCGATTGAAGGTGAAATCATTGACATGGTTTTTATATCTCCTTTGTATCCTAAAATAAGCTTTTATTATGACTGCTCCGACGTTTCCGCAGAATTTGTGCGGGAGGCGAGAGTTTCCGGTGTAAGCGCCGATAAAATGATGTGTTCGCTGTCAGTTATAATGACGGAAAGCGTCTTTTTTCCGCAGGTTGCGTCAATTACGCGCCTGCTCTCCTTGCCCTCGCCTATAAGCCTTTTGGCGGGAGCGGTGTCGCTTCCGATGACGGCGATAATATGCTCGCGTGCGGCAAAGTTGCCGTAGCCGATGTTGACAAGCGTCATATAATATTATCCTCCGACAAAATTAAGCGAGATTTTGAATCTGCTCGCGCAGCTTTTCAATTGTGCATTTGACATCGACCACAAGGTGCGCGATATCCGTGTTCTGGGATTTTGAGCCTATGGTGTTTATCTCGCGGTTCATCTCCTGAACGAGAAAATCAAGCTTGCGCCCAACGGCATCCTCGCCGTTCAAAATATCGAAAAACGCGGAAATATGCGAATCAAGCCTTACAAGCTCCTCGTCAATTGACGCTTTGTCGGCGAAAATAGCTGCCTCGGTCAATATCCGCTGCTCGCTGATTTCAACGTCAGCCGAGTCAAGAAGCGACTTGATGCGCTCCGTGAGCCTTTCGGGGTAGCCTTTTATGTTTTCCTCTGATGTTTCCTTGATTTTTGCGGTGTCATCACGGATTGATGAAAGCTTGACCTTCATATCATCGGCGAGTCTTTCGCCCTCAGCGGCGCTCATCTCCGTATAGGATTTGAGAGCCTCATCAAGGACGGATTTTATCGCATCCCATTCGGCATTCATGTCCTCCTCGGCAGCCGAGGTGACAAAAATGTCGCGGTATGAAGCGACGCTCATAACGGAAATATCATCCTTGAGCCCGAATTTGTCGCGCAGCTCGCAAAGAGCCTTGATGTACGATTCCGAAAGCTCCCCGTCAAGCGCAACGGTAACTCCCTTAGCCTCAAAAACATCGACTCCCAGATAGACGTCAACCTTGCCCCTTAATATGCCGTGCTCCGATATATGGGCTTTTATGAGCGGCTCGACAAAGCCGTATTGACGCGGATATTTGACGCTGACGTCAAGAAATCTTCCGTTGACGCTTTTAATTTCGACTGTGTACCTTTTGCCGCCGGAGGTGCCTACAGCTCTTCCGAAGGCGGTCATTGAGTTTATCATTGTGTACTCCTATATTATTTGACAAAACCGTGCTTTCTGAGGATTTGTCTGTACTTGTTTATATAAAGAAATATCAGCCTTGTGGCAAGGATATCAGAGAGAATGAACGCGGCGTTTGCGATTACGGCTGTCGCCGCCTCAAGCCAAAACGAATCATATTCGACAAGGAGCACAAGCCTTCCTATGAGCATTGCCGCTGCAAGCATTATATTAAAGCTCAGAAGCTTGATAATCCACCTTGCCGCGTGGCTTTTCAGCTTTTCGATTTTAAGCTTTAGCATCGGGTAATATCCGACGTATGCCGTAAAAAGCACAGCGGAGAGCTTTTCGGGCAGAATCAAAAGTGAGATCACTGATATAGACGCGTAGACCATAATTCCCGAACGAAGCCCATATTCGATGTAAATGAAAAGCACTGCGAAAGCCGCGAAAATACACGCGGTGAGCGAGAAAATGTCCGTGACAGCTCCGATATACATAAGAACGCACGCAAGCGCCGTCATGACGCCGCAAAAGGTAATGCGCTTTGTCTCTTTCATTCCTCAGCAGCGTCCTCCGCGTCCGCACATACAGTTGCAGAGCATATTGAGAAGGAGCATATTTGAGCACCATCTGCACGATTCCGAGCATTCATCTGAGGAGCTGTTGTACGGGGTATATCCTCTTCCGTATGAGTAGGCTCCGCTCTTCATTTTGTCGCGCTGGTCTGAATATTCGGTGTTTGAAGGGTCAAGATAGCAGGCGCGCTCGATATATCGAAGTGCATCCGAATATCTGCCGTAGCCAAGATACTGCACGCATCCGTAAAGGTAATTCCATTCGGCGCCCCTGTCAGCGTCGGGCACGGATAAAAGCATACGCTCCGCCTCGCGATAGCTGTAGCTGTTGATAAGCCGTCTTACCTCACCGTAAAACGCAGCGCCGTTTGAGCGGCTGTATGAGCCCGAATAGCTGCTGCCCGATGAGGTGCTGTCATCATCATCCTCATAGGCGTATGCGTAGCCGGATGAGCCCGATGAGCGTTCCTTTTGTATGTTGTCATACGCCTCGTTGATTTCTTTCATTTTCTCCTCAACAAGGTCGGAAAGCGGGCTGTCCGCGTAATTGTCGGGATGATATTTTTTCGCAAGCTCGTAGTAAGCCTTTTTGATTTCCGCGTCGCTTGCGTCACGCGAAACGCCCAATACCTTATAAGGATCCTTCAAAATCTTCAGCCCCCGTCCTCTTATGTTTTTTGCTCTTTTTGCCGCCGTCCCCATAAAGAATGCGCTTAGCGGCGTCCGGCATTCCGAGATAAAGTATATTTTTAACGATTTCGAGTGTTTCGGGATAACCGCCCTCAGGCAGCTCAATTAGCTCCGCCGCGCCCGCGGCGCGTGAAAGCTCCAGCTTCACGGACGATAAAATCGCTTCCTTTGCAAAATCGGAGAAAACATCGCCGTGAATTTCATCCTTCCAAAGCGCGGCGACAGGATTCCACCTTCCGGCTTTTATATCCTCTCCCACGTCGTCCGCAGCATCGGCGATATAGATAAATCGCCCGGCGCCCCGTCCTATCTCGCGGGCAATTGCGGCGCCCGCCTTGTCGTCTATGCCGAATGCGAAAATGTCACCGAGAAGCTCGCCGAAAACCGAAGCACACATATCGACGGATTCGGGCTTTTGCGCTTCTTTTTCATATAGCTCCGAAAGCCTTGATTTGACCGCTGATTCAAGCTGTGCCGGAACACCTGACCTCACTGTCCTGCGCTCGGCGCCTCCAAGCGAAAGCTTTGCGCCCGTTCTCGAAAGCCCACGCTCGTCGTTCGCGTCATCCGCAATTTTGCATTCGGTGAGCAGCGAGGACACCCCCGCAGCATAACGAAGCTCACCACCGTCGTTCATGATAGGGCGGCGCTCAAGCCTCAGCGGGTTGACCCCGCATCGGCAGAGCTCGGTGCCGTAATGCTCGCCCGAAATAGACAGCCTTGTCAGCACCAAAAAAACCATATCATATGAGAGCGTTAATGTGGAAACACGCCCGGTCAGCGCCTTCATCGAGCGGCACAGACCACAGTAGACCGAGCGATAAAATTCCTCCTCACGGAGTCTCAGCTCCGATGTCAACGGTTTGACGTATCCGAACACTGCTTGTCGCCTCCACATAATTATTCAGTATTCTATTATAGCATAGCATCTCGGACTTTTCAAGTACGGAAGGTAAAATAATTCGAAACATGAGGGGAAGAGTGGCGGCATTGCGTTTTAGATTATCAGATATGTTAAATGATATCCGCAGAAACTCGAAAATAAGCGACAGGAAAGAGCATATTTTTCCGATGTGCTGATTGAAAAAGCTGCCCGCTTGCGCTATAATTATATTATAATTATATATGGATAGTTGCGCCTTGCAGACGGGGGTTTTATATATGAC
>JAJQHI010000088.1 GCA_021199825.1 Bacillota bacterium | reverse complement strand
GTCCTTGATTGTATTGATTCGCGGAGCCGGCAGCGTGAGCATATAAATCTCAGCAGCCTTTTCGACTGTTTCGACAAGCCCGAAGGTTTCATCGAGCGTTTTCCCCGCGCAGTAAATTCCGTGCATACCCCAAATGACCGTGCGGAATTCCTTCATTTTTACGGATGTTGCCGCGCCTATTTCATTTGTGCCGCAGAGCATCCACGGCAAAACGCCGACCCCCTCAGGGAAAACAACAATGCATTCAGTGCACATCTGCCAAAGGGTATGCGTGAACGCCTCATCGGACAGCTCATGAACATAGTTCATCGCCAGGGTGTATGTCGGGTGGCAGTGCATCACAACGCGGTTTTCCGGGTCAACCGAGAGGCGCGCCATGTGGCTCATCATATGCGCGGGAAATTCGCTTGTGAATTTGCCCCCGTCGGAGTATCCCCACAAAAGCTCCGCCGCGTCCCCTGACTGCGATATTCTGACAAGCCCCAGGGTGTTTTCAGGGTCGTCCTCAACGTTTCTGAAATATTTGCCCGTTCCCGTCACGAGAAAATACTTTCCCGCCAAGGAGAGCGCGTCAAAGCCCGTCGGAATCGCTCTTATGACGCACTTTGTATCAACATATGGGGTCACCTCGTCCTCATCAAGCAGCAGGCTGATATTGCCTCCATTGCGCTCGTTCCAGCCGAACCTATACATATTCGATGTGATTTTGCCCATCTTTTTGACGGGCGCGGATTCCTTGAAATTCATTTTGTCCTCCAAAAATTATATATGAAAGTGATTATGTAGTCTTTTCATTGTCGTATCGGGCGTAAAGCTCAGCCGCGAGCCTTCCATTTTCGTCCGTGAGCTTTTTCATGTGCCGGCGGCACCTTTCGGCGCAGAACCGCGCGTATTCAATGTCAGATAAAATCTCACGGGAAGCCGAGAGAAGCGCGTTTGTGTCAAGCTCCGACACGGGCAGCGCCCGTCCGAACCCCATATAGCTCATGAAGCTGTCGATTTTGGGGTCATATGAAAGCCCGACCGCGGGAACGCAGCAAAGAATGGAATATATCAAAAGGTGAAGCCTCATTCCGATACACATGGTACAACGTGATACAACGCTGAGAACGTCGTCAAATCCGAGATTGTCCGGTACCACCGCGGCAGGGGATTTCATTTTGCGGCAGACGGACTCGGTAATTTTGACGTCGCGCTTTGTCTGCATGGGAATGAACACCGTATAAAGCCCGAACTCCTCGTGTATTTTGTCACACACAGACGCGATTTTATCCTCAAAATTCGGGTCACGGTCACGCGTTTTGCGCAGACTCCCGCCAAGCACTCTGGCACCGCGGGGCACACCGACTGATGAAAGGATTTCCTCTCCCCGACTGCCCTCTCCGACCTGCATTCCTATAACGGGGTCGGAGGTCACCTTTACGTACGGTGAGGTAATGCCGAGGGACTCAAGCGTTTTTCTTGAGTCGGGGTCCCTGAGCGTGATAAGGTCAACCTTATCGATGGTTTTTTTCACTTGAGGTACATTGTATTTGTGCCGGATCGGTCCTATTCCGTTTGCGTACATCATAACGGGCAGACCGTGCTTTTTCGCCGCTTTGATTACGCAAAGGTAATAGTAAAGAGAACGGGACGAGGTCACGTCCTGTATGAGCGTGCCGCCGCCTGAAATAAGCATTCCGCCGTGTCTCATAGCGCGGTTTATCTTTCCGTATCTGAGCCGCCCCAAGGAGCGCACACCGTATTCCTTGGTCGTTTGCTTTGGCGAGGCGGAAAGCACCGTTATCGACGGGCTGTCTATATGTGAGCGAAGGTCGTTTATCAGGCAGGAAAGCAGTGCGTCATCCCCGCTGTTGCGAAAGCCGAAATATCCCGACACGATAATCTCGCGCCGGCGCATAGCCTTTTCATATGCCGAAACCGTATCGTCAGCCATTCTTGCTATCGAATAATGCGAAATCACAACATCCCGTCCGAGCGCGCCAAGCTCATCCTTTTGCAGGTCGGGAAGCGCGAAAAAGCCTTCTATATCGGAGAAAAGCTTATCCTCCGTTATATCCCCGCAGCCGCGGCAGCAAAAGTTCGTGTCAATGCCAATTTCAAGGCTCTCGCGTCCGAAAAGACCTATGTATCCCTCGTTTCCCGCCAAAATGACGGGCTTTGACGCCGCCATTGCCTCAAGCGCCGCGCGCGACACGCCGACAAAAAGATCGGACACAGCCACGAATTTTTCAATATCCGTTCTCGCGCCCGTGAGCGTTACGCACTCATATCCCGCCAAGGAGTTCGCGTCGTTTTTCATCGATTTTATGCGGTCAAAGTCGTCGCCGTCACCGACAACGATTATGCGAAGCTTTCGCTCACCCATAGCGGCGGCAAGGCGCGGGGCTATGCTTACAAGCTTTTTTGCCGCCTCCGAGCGCGAGCTGTCAAGCCGGCTCACGCATACTATGACGCGCTCGTCAGTAATGCCAAGCTCCTTTTTTATGTCCCCGCCGTCAGTGTCGGGCGAGAATTTATTCGTGTCGATGCCGTTTACCGTTACCGTTATATCCGACTCCGGGACATAGTAGTTTTCCATAAGATAATCCTTGATGTCGTCAGACACGGCAATAACCTTTTCGCCCCAGTCGGTGACATAGCGAAGCCCGTATCCCGTATTGAACACCCAGTGAGCTGTCGTTACAAACGGGAAATCCATCCTTCGGTGAAGGTATTTAAGCAGGAAGGCCGGGATTCTCGCGTGCGAGTGAACGACGTCGATTTTTTCCTCGCGGATGATTTTCGACAGTCTTTTCGCTGAGGTTATCAGATTCTGCGGCTGCTTATTGTGAAGTGGGACCTTATAGTGCTTTATCCCGAAACGCTCAAGCTCAGCCGTATATACGCCGCCGTTTGACGCGACGATTGGATTATATCCGCGAGCCTTAAGCTCCTTCGCGAGCTCAACTATGTGCGTCTCGGCGCCTCCTATGTCAAGCTTCATTGTCGCGAGCAGAATATTCGCTCCCTCTTTCATGTTCATCCCGCCTTTCCCTTGTGTTTGTGAGTTTTCGTTTATCAGCCTTGTGAAATATATACCATGCCGCAGGCGTCGGAGCCTATATGGCTGCCGACGGTCGAGCCTACCTGTATTGGCGCCTTGAAGTTTGGCGGCAGAAGGTGATTTTTCTCAAGAAAGCCTATGAGCTGATATGCCATCTCAAGGCTGCTTGTGTACATTATATAAAAGGGAAACGACAAATCGGGCTTGAACTCCTCAAGCCGCTTCCCCAGATACTGCATTCCGCGTCTCATTCCGAGCGCCTTTGAGGGGATTTCAGCGCGTCCCTCCGCATCAACGTGAAGTATCGGCTTTATTTGGGCGACACTCCCGATAGCGTAAACCGAGCGGCTGATGCGCCCGCCCTTATAAAGGTACTCAAGCGTATCTATGCAGGCGTAAAGCGTAATTTTGTGGCGCGCACGGCTGACAGCCTCCGCGATTTCGCGTCCTCCCATGCCCTCATCGCGCAGCCTTGCGGCATACTCAACCATAAGTCTTTCGCCGCCCGTCGCGCAAAGGCTGTCAACAATATAGCACCGCTCATATCCCGTCATCTTCTTCGCGATTCTGGCACTTCCGACAGTGCCGCTCAACCCCGACGAGATAGTGATAATCACAATTTCATCTCCTGCCGCCTTGGCGCTCAGAATCGCCTCCTCAAACTGCGCAGGCGAGGGCTGAGATGTTTTCGGAAATTCCTTTCTTGATGAAAGAAGCTCGTAAAATCTCCCCTTCGGCAAATCTACATTGTCTTTATATTCCTCATCTCCGAAGCTGACAGTGAGCGGTATGCAATCGACGTTCAGCTCCTCAAGCTCTTTCGGCTCAAAATCCGCTGCCGAATCCGTGAGTATTCTTATCATGTGTACCTCCTTGCTTGTCATGTCCTATCGCGGGAGCCCGTCGTAAAGCTCGTTTGCGCGTGAGATAATCATCGAGGCGTAATATGATGTGATAATAACCTCAAGTGCCGCATATAATCTTTCGTCCGCGTTCGGAACGCTTTTGTTTATGTCACCCTTGTTTACGATGCTCTTTATTCTCCCGCCAAGCTCGGAAAGGGCAATTCCCTCATCGCGCTCGATGCTCTCCGTTATCCGGCAGATATAATCGTAAAGCTTTGACTCTGAGATAATGTCGTCCTCCGTGTCTGTCAGATCCCCGTTGATATATGAAAGCAGAAACGAGATTTTCGAGAGCTGGAGCGAGTCGCGAAGCATATTTATTATAAGTATTCGCGCAAACGTGTCAATCGAATACTGCTTGTGCGTTGTGTTCATTATCCAGCCGCGCTTCACCCAGTTTTGAAGCGTCGAGCCGTCAAGTCCGCAAATTGTCCTTATCTGCGAGAGCGGAATCCCCTGACGCAGAAAATACACCTTATTCAAAAATTCAAGTCCCGTTGCCCCGTCCATATCGCTTTTCTTGATGACGGTGCCGGGAATCATATCGCTTTTGACGCTGAAATACATAAAAGCCCTCCTTTATCGCTTCAAATTAGCCTGTCAGTGTAATTAGCATATTCCGCAAATATTCGATTTAAATCTGTGATTTCAATCGAATATTTGACAGACTTGATAAATGGGCTGTGCCCATTTATCAATGTCTCATTGCATTATAAATTTAGCGCTGTACCGTGAATATCGAATACGAATCTGTGATTCGGATTCAATATTCATCTAACTAACATGTATTATTATATCATGTCAAGCACTGCACCGCAAATATTCGATTTAAATCTATGATTTCAATCGAATATTTGACAGACTTGATAAATGGGCTATGCCCATTTATCAATATCTCATTGTATCATATAATCGTATGATTTGCAAGCGTGGTCAGGTTACATATGTGTGAACGCATTATTTTTTCGATTTTTTTGCCCGCGGCTCAAATTTTTTTTGAAAAAACGCTTGACAAACGAAAAAACGCGTGATATAATTACTCTCGCAGTGAGGGAAAGTGATGTTCCTTCGAGCTGATAATATAATATTGCGGAATTGTGTAATGGCAGCACGACAGACTCTGACTCTGTTTGTGAGGGTTCAAATCCTTCTTCCGCAGGACCAAAACCACCACCTGACAGCACAAAGTGCTTTCGGGTGGATTTTTTTGCTCCGTCTTTTATCATTTGCGCTTGACACGGGAACGAATATATAATAAAATAGTGTGTGAGGTTTTTGTCTGGGAGGATATTTTATGACGCTGCACTTTACAAAGATGCAGGGCATCGCAAACGATTACATATATATAGACTGCTTTCGCGAAAGCATAGAGGGGATTGATATTCCATCCCTCTCCCAAAAGCTTTCACGGCGCAGATTCAGCGTCGGCGCCGACGGGATAATACTTATAATGCCCTCTGACATCGCCGACTGCAGAATGGAGATTTACAATGCCGACGGCTCGCTTGCCAAAATGTGCGGCAACGGCATTCGCTGCGTCGGCAAATATGCCGCCGACAGAGGAATTGTATCGGGAGACACCGTTACAGTTGAGACGCGGAGCGGCATTAAAACCCTCACCGTCAAAAGAGACGAGCGCGGGGAGGTTCGTACCGTCAGAGTTGACATGGGAGAGTATTCGACGGAAAGCGGAGATTTGCCGACGACGCTTGAGAATACGATATCTGTCCCCCTTTACGCTGACGGGGAGGAGACTTTAGTCACTTGTGTTTCGATGGGCAATCCTCACTGTGTGATTTTCAGGGATGAGAACCCCGACGACTTTCCCGTCGAATCATTCGGTCCGAAAA
>JAJQHI010000086.1 GCA_021199825.1 Bacillota bacterium | reverse complement strand
TGCTCTCGATGACACTTTTCTCCCTCCCCGCTTCCGCGTACGGAAACGGCGGCGCCTCTGTGTACAACAGCAGCGGCACAAAGTTAGGTACAGGTGACATCTGGACTAACAATAAGTCCGAATCAGAACTTGGTAAAAAGCTGTCGGGAGAACTTGTTTCTACAGAGAAAAGCACCTTAACGATAAAAGTCGGATACACTGTTGTTGATAATATGCAGGCAGGTGATGCTGATACATACTGGGCACAAAAAACTGCCACAAGTGCAACAGTAATCAGCACTACTAAAACAGTGTCCGATGATGTTACGCCGGTGGATGCTAGGGGATATTTTAAAATAAATTCACGCATTGCCAGAGTTTGTAAAAGATATAATTTCGGTGATGGCGTCAGCATATGCTCGTCTGGTCCGAATTGCGAATATCTAGGCGGAAGATAAGAATAATACTTTCATCGATAGGGTGAGCACAAACTCACCCTATCGTTTGCATTGAACTTTTCGAATGGAGTAAGATATGAAATATAAATTGATAATTGTTCTAATACTCTCATTTACGATGATGATTACTTCGTGCACAAACCGTGAGAGTTTGAAGGGGGAAAATACCACATATAAAGAAGATAATAATGAGAGCCGCTTTCTCTATACCATTGAAAGCGGCAAACTTGTGCGTTACGATGTTGTCGAGCATAAGGAAATTGTAGCTTGTCCTGACCCCTTGTGTGAGCATGACACGGAGGATTGTCCAGTATCAGGTATTTCGAATTTTGTGCATTTCACAAGCGATTATATCGCATATGTTAAAGACGGTTTTGCAGATTCCTCATATATTCCGTATGCAGAGGTATACATATATAACCTTGACAGCGGAGTTATCACAACAATGCTGACAGGCGCCAGCCAAATATACTATCCGTGGATATCAGATGACCACGAACACGTTTTCTTCTGTGCCGCCGTTTACGAATGGGACAACAGCGGAAATTCAACGGGCGAAATATGGTCATCTTATCGATATGATATAATATCAGGAGAGCTTGAAATTCTTGATGAAAATCTCGGACAGGGTTATCGTATTATTGATGATACCGGCAGTAAGCTTCTGTGGTATACAAGCGAGGGAGCATCATACTTTTGGACGGATTACGAATTCGGAAATGTGGAAGAATACGACTATCCCGGCGATACCGTATGCGGGTATTATGTTTACAGCGATATACAATATACCGAGCATGGCGATTATTACCGTACAATGTATAGGAAAAGCATCGAAACAGGAGAGGTCAGTCTTATATCTGATTTAGTGAGTGAGATGAGATATGATAACAGAGAATCGCCGAGCGGGATAGCTTATGCAGGATTCAACTACAATGAGGAGTACGGATACAACGCCAAAAGTGAGATTTGGTATTTTGATTTTGATACAATGGAATCCCGTCTGCTTATCGACGTAAAGGAAATATCGGATGAGTTTGATATTGTTCATATCGAATATCATGCCGGATATAACGATTATGCGGGCGGGTACATGATGATTGAAATCGGTCATACATACACATATGTTAATGAGGACAATGAGGAGAAGATGTCTTTTTATGCGACTCACAATCTCTTCATCAACCCCAAAACGGGCGACTGGTTCATCATGGAGCCGCTGTACTGAGCGTATAAACAAAAAATCAGCACCACTCAAAATGCAGTGATGCTGATTTTTTATTTCTTGGTTTTAGCACTTTACCTCATCTCAGCCTGTCATAGCTCCCCTCTTAAAAGCTTTTGAAGGGATTCTTAAGGGGGACTTTTCGGGAAAAGTCCCCCTTAAGCATGGTTCGGGGCAGCGCTCCGATATATTACTTCTGCCCTATTCGCAGGTTTTCGCTTAAGTTTGCGGTGGATGAAAGAGCGTTTATCTCCTCGATAATGCTCGTCAGAGCGTCACCAACGGCAAGATACAGCTCCCCGTCAGATAATGCGCATGGGTAAAGCTTGTATACCGCGCGCGTTTCAACGGATACGGAGACGGTGAGCACTCCCGCGTCAAATGCACCGGCGGTCACATTCGCGATGAGACTGCCGCCGTAATATTCAAGCGTGAAGGAGCTTTCTGCGCCCGCGCCGTAACCAATTACAATGTCCGCGCCCGCGTCAATCATAGCCTTGACCGCATCCTCAACTGCCGCGCCGCTTAAGTCCGCAATTGCGATTACATAATCGCTGCACGCCGCCGCGGCTTTTGTCATATCGGCAAATGCGCCGCCCTGCGCGTCTGCCGAGCAAAGCGCAATCTTCATGCCGCCCGATATTATGTATTCGGTGCCCTCCGCGTCAAGGTCCCCGCACAGCACATGATAATCGGCGCTGCGTAAAAGCGCGTAAACCTCGTCCGAAAGCAGTCCCTCACCTTCACTGCCGATACCGACAGCGGCGATTGTCGTCGTTGATTTGTCGTATAAATCCCCGATTAATGTTATCTGCGGGTCGCCCGATTCGATGCTGACCGCACCCGTGTATATATCGTAGAGTACGGAGAACGAATATCCCGTCAGCTCGCCCCACATGTCGTCCCTGTACCCTGAGCTGTTCATGTAGTAGATGATGTTTGAGAGCAGCTGCCCGTCACTGTTGATGTGCTCGTCGTTTACACAAAAGTCTATAAATCCGGAATCAATGTCGTACTTCTTGTCAGCCGAAAGTATCATCTCCGTTACAGTGTCGCTGTCCGCGTCGGGCTGCGGCGCCTGATACATCTCGTCGTCGCTCGGCGTCGCGTCAAGCGCAGGATTCGCGAATGACATGCTCCTTATCGCGCGGCTCTCCGTGATGAATATCAAAATCAGCGTCAGCGATAAAAGTATGAGCGCCGACGCACACCGCATGAGCTTCAGCTTCTTTGTCTCATTCATATTGACGGCGCCTCCTTCCTTTCGGGTACGAACCTTTCAAATATTACGCAGTCGCCCTCTCCGCTTTGCAGAAGCTTCTCGCAGGTGTCGGCGTCGCGAACGGTCCAGAACGAAACCTTCCCGCCGTATAAATGCCGCCATAGCTTGAAGCCTAAAACGTCAGTGTGACGGCAGTTGTACGATACAAAATCGGGTCTCCCGACAAAGTTCATCATAAGCTCCGAAAGCATATAAAGGACCGCACGCTCGTAAAACCTTCCGTTTGGCTTGAATCTTTCCGAAAGCTGACCGCGAAATACGTCCGGTCGGTTCTTTTTGTACCACCCCACAACATAAGGATTAAATGATTCAATGCAGTATCTGCCTCCTCGCGCCTCAAGCATTGGAGCGGCAGCCTCGCAGAGCGCCGCGGGCGCGTACTCGTGCGGCGAGCACTTCAGCTCAGCTATAATCGGTACCCGCCTGCCCACAATGTCAAGAACCTCCGACAGGGTGGGGATGTATTGGTCAGTTCCGAGAATTTGGATTTGGTGAAGCTCCTCTGATGTAAGCTCGGCAATACTTTTGTCAATGCCGCAAAGACGGCGAAGCGTGTCGTCGTGAAATACAACGGGCACCCCGTCGCTTGATATGTGTATGTCAAACTCGACGCCGAATCCGCGCTCCACCGCAAGTGAAAACGCCGCGAGTGAGTTTTCGGGTCGGTTTTTGTCGGGCGAGTTGTCGTATAGCCCCCTGTGGGCAAAATATCCTCCGAAAAACTCATCAAATTCGGGACTTTTCGAGCGTCCCGCCGTTAAGAATATTATCAGCGCCGCAATCAAAACCAAAAGCGCGGCTGCGGCGGACACGATGATTGCTGTTATCATGTCTTGCCCTCGTCATTCCATGTCGGAAAAGCTCTCAAGCGCAGACCCCGCGGCGTCAGGCTTGCTGTCCCCGTGCTTCACGAGCGATATTGTCACAAACGAAAGCACAACGAATATCGTCGCGTAGGGAAAAAGCGTCGTCATCTTGATGTCAAGGAAGACCCCTGAGAAGATAGGCATTATCGTCTGCGCCGCCATCGACGCCGTATAATAAAAGCCCGTGTACTTGCCGACATCGCTGTTCTTTGAAAGCTCAACCACCATAGGAAAGCTGTTCACATTAATTGATGCCCAGCCTATTCCTGCAAGGGAAAAGAGCACATTCAGGACAATGGCGGAGCTGCCCTCACGCATGAAGGACGCCGCGAAAAACGCGACTGCGAGCATTATGATTCCCGCCTGAATGACGCGCTTGCGCCCGACCTTTGACGAGATAATGCCGACGGGTATGTATGAGACAATCGCCGCCGCCTGCGCGATTATGAGCGTCATGTTGTAGTCAAGCCCCAAAACCGAGCCCGCGTAAACCGAATATTTGCTTGTCACGGCATTGTATCCGAAAAACCAAAGCACCACTGAGGCGAGAATCAGAATAAGAGATGTAAGCTCGCTTTTTGATAACTTATGCGATTTTGTGTTATCAGCACTCTCCGAATTGTCCTCAACATCAATGCCGTACTTTCGGCTCTCCTCGTGCATTTCACGCACAAATTTCGGCTCGTTGACAGTTATGATGAAAAGTCCCAAGGCGATGAGCATTATTCCCGATATACAGGCGAAAAAGCCCGTGTACGACATCAGGGCGTTTTCGGTCTTGCCCGTGCCGAATATAACGCCCAGCACAAGCACAATAATCCCGCCGACGGTGCCCATTAAATTGATGACCGCGTTGCCCTTTGAGCGCAGAGGCTTGATTGTCACGTCAGGCATCAGGGCAACCGCGGGTGAGCGGAAGGTTGCCATGGAAAGCAGACACAGAAGCAAAAGCACGATGAAGAAAACAAGCGTGACAGGTGATTTGAGCGTCATTTCCCATGCGTATGCCTGTCTGAGCGGCACGACAAACTGAGTGTACGGGCTGACGGAGTCCTCAGACGTATGTTCGCTCGTGTCCCAGGTCGCCACGGAATACGTACCGTCCTCGTTTAAGGTCGCCGCGCAGTCCTCGGAGCTTGTGATATTCAAAAAGTCCTCCTTCGTGAAAATCTCAGTCACGACAAATTCGTCGCCGTCGGGAGTTTTTACAACCGTCGAATAATCATATTCGTAAAGCGTCTCAAGCGAGGCTGCGGAGTTAATGTCAGATACGGCTGATATATTTGTCAGCTGCATTCCGTCGGCAAAGGAAAGCGCAAAAAATGCGGCGGCTGCCGCCACCGTGCCGGCTACGATATACGGTGTGCGCCGACCGTGCTTGCTCTTTGACTTATCGGAGAGCGCTCCGAAAAGCGGAAGCAGAAACAGCGCCAGCACATTGTCAAGCGCCATAATTACGCCCGACCACGTCTGCGACATTCCGAATTTGTCAGTCAGTATCTTCGGGATGATGCTGTCGTACGCCTGCCAGAAGGCAGTGATTAAGAAAAATGCGAATCCCACACATATAGTGCGCCTGTAATTGAGCTTCATTTGAATGTACCTCTCTTTCAAAGTCGGTTTTTCGCGCAAAAAATAATCGCGCTTCCTCTCATTTCAATGAATCTTACCGCAACAATCAAAAAATCATCACATAATAGAATTATAATCTATCCAAACAGCAAAAACAAGCGAAAAAAGCTCTTTTGCCGTATATTTTTCGTAAATGAAGGAGACCCGTATGTCAGAATATATTTATAACGGAAAAAATAGCGACGAAAATGAAGGTTTTTCCTCAAATGAAGAGACAGAAAGCAAATCGCAGAACGAGGAGAACGGAGGGGCAGTGAACGGAGCCGAGGGCGCTCAGCAAGCGTCAGCTGACGCAAACGCGCAGGGACAGAACCCGCAGGGCGGCACCAACACTCAGCAAAACGGCGGCGCGCAGAACGCGGGTGCTAATGG
>JAJQHI010000008.1 GCA_021199825.1 Bacillota bacterium | reverse complement strand
CACCGGGGCGCAGGCGTCTGTAGATTTCCTTCAGAGCCTCCTCGGTTTCACTTGAGTTGTTCTCAACCGCCATGTCATGAAGACCGTCCTTTGAGCAGGACTCCGTGATAAGCTTTTCCTCGCCAAAATATGAAATCATATCCGCCGACGACTCAATTCCGAGCGCACGGATAAGCACCGTTATCGGCAGCTTTCTGCTCTTGTCGATTTTGACATAGAAAACATCATTGACGTCAGTCTCGTACTCCAGCCACGCACCGCGGTAAGGGATTACCTGTGCCGTATATATGTGCTTTCCCGTCTTGTCGATCGAATAGTCGTAATACATTCCGGGTGAACGGACGAGCTGCGATATAATAACGCGCTCCGCGCCGTTTATCACAAACGTGCCCTTTTCCGTCATAATGGGAAAATCGCCCATGAAAATCTCCGACTGCTTGACCTCGCCCGTGGTCTTGTTCGTCAGGCGGACATCAACCTTAAGGGGCGCGGCATAGTTTGCGTCATGATCCTTGCATTCCTCAACGGACATTTTCGGCTGTGAGTCGAGGTGATACGACACAAAGTCAATCAAAAGCGTACCGGAATAATTTGATATCGGGGATATGTCGGAAAGCGCCTCCATAAGTCCCTTGTCGATAAACCATTTGTACGATTTTTTCTGGATCTCGATAAGATCCGGCATTTCCAGAACCTCTTCGATTTTCGAGAAGTTCATGCGGGTCTTTTTACCCATTTGTTTAGGCTTTACCATATCGGCAATTTCCATTTGCTCATCTCTCCTTCGCAAAATTCAGTACGGATTCACCACGGCGCACCGCGGTCATTTTTTCATGTATTCTTCGCTCCAAAGAAGGGGCTTTACAGCCGTTGAATCTGCCCTTGGCGGTATAATATAATAGCGTAAAAACCGGGTTTCGGGCAAATCGGCGCAGTATATTATTTTAACACCCCAAAACGCCCCTGTCAAGCGGAATTTCAAAAAAGATTCTCAATTCGGTCGGCTTTTTTCCCTTTTTACGATTTGACCGATGAAAAGTTTCTGAAATTTTACTTGTTAATTTTCTGTAAATTATCGCTTTGGCATGCTCCTTTGAGGTGAAAAAATCCGCGCAATATTTCATTTTTTTCGTTTTGACGGTTGCATTCGAGAAAAGAACGTGGTATAATATCAAACTGCGGATGTGCGGTGCGCTTCCACCTCTCAGCAAGCGCCCCCATTTCCGGCTTCACATAATACTATTTTATCATATCGAACCTGAGGAGGTCAGAGGTGCCTAATATTAAGTCAGCAAAAAAGCGCGTTATCGTAAGCGAGAAGAAGAATCTCCGCAACCGTATGTATAAGTCAGCGCTTCACACATCCATTCGCAAGTATACAGCCGCTCTTGAGGCAGGTGACAAGGAAAAGGCGCAGGAGCTTTACCGCAGCACGGTAAAGAAAATCGATCAGGGTGTTTCAAAGGGAATCATCCACAAGAACACCGCGGCGCGCAAGAAGAGCCAGTTCACAAAGGCGCTTGCAAAGCTCGCATAAGTTGTCGCTTTGTGACAACTTGTAGCTGCCGCTTCGCAGTAATCTACGCCAAACAAAGACAAAATAAAAAGCGGATGCTTTCTCACCGGCATCCGCTTTTTGTTTTATTGCAGTATTTCCCGCGCCGTGCGCACCGCGTACTCATAGTAAAGCTCAAAAAGCTCGCCGCGCTCCTCGCCGGGGTTCTCAAGGTACGGCTCCGCAAACTCCACATATTCGTTCAGCGTGGACAGCAGCACGTCGCGTTCATATTCATCGCGCGAAGGCTTTTCCGCAAGTCCGCGGTAAACCTCGTCAATGAAAGCCCTCCTGTCGCGCTCATTCATCAAAAACGGAAATCCGACATCGGGCGTTTCTATTCCATGCGCCGTCATGCGCGCAATATCAAGTGAGTACGGCATAAACCCGCCGAAACCCCAATCAATGATATAGACCTTCCCGCTCCTTTTAATCGCGTTGAATTGGAGCAGGTCGCCATTCTGCATCGTTCTTTTTATGGTCAGCTGCCGATTTAAAAATATATCGTAAGCAGACACCAGCATGTCCTCGCCTCTAAGACAAAGCGAACGCTTTTTTATGCGCTTCATATAGCGGGAAAAACGTTCGCAGTCATCCTCCAAGCCGGCAAATTCGTTCATCACTCCAACCAGTGAGACCGCGGCAGCGTAAGCAGACGCCTCATCAAATATCCGCAGATCATCGCCCTCGATATATTCAATGAGAATCCATACGCCGTCAGAGCACTCCCGACATCCATAATACAAAGGCACATTCAGCCCACGACCGTTCAGCCGCCGATAAACCGACACCTCGTTTTCATCCGTTTTCTTTAATACGAAAGCCCCGTTCCCACAGGTAATTTTGTATACGTCATATTTTCTGTCGTAATCATATTCCTTATCACAGAATCTTTCGGCAAAACACGGTGTTTCCCAGTCTGAGACAAGTATCTCAGGGGAAACCCCTGAGATACAAAAAAATATATCCGAAAGCTTATTCATCTCCGCGGCATCCGTCACCTCTTGGGTGAATATGCTCATTTATTTTCTCCTCTTCGCCTCGTCCTTAAGTCTCAGCTCCGTGTTGAGAATCCTCTTGCGCAGACGAATATTTTTCGGAGTTACCTCCATCAGCTCGTCATCAGCCAAAAATTCAATCGCCTGCTCAAGCGACATCACCTTAGGAGGCGTCAGGCGCAGAGCCTCATCGGCACCCGTTGAGCGAATAGCTGTCAGGTGCTTTTTCTTGCACACGTTGACAGCTATATTCTCCATCTTCGGGCATTCGCCGACAATCATCCCCTCATAGACCTCAGTCTGCACTCCTATGAAGAGCGCGCCGCGGTCCTGCGCGTTATAAAGCCCATACGAGGTCGCCTCGCCCGCCTCGGACGCGACAAGTGAGCCTGTATATCTGAGCGTAATGTCTCCCTTGTACGGCTGATATCCGTCAAAGAGCGTGTTGAGCGTTCCCTCGCCGCACGTATCAGTCATAAATTCGCTTCTGTAGCCAAAAAGGCAGCGCGACGGTATCGAATACTCGATTTTCATATGCGTGCCCGCGAGATTCATCTCAAGCAGCTCACCGTGACGCGCGCCGAGCTTTTCAATGACAACGCCGACCTTATCCTCAGGCACGTCAATCGAAACTCTCTCCATAGGCTCGCACTTAACTCCGTCAATCTCGCGGAAAAGCACACGCGGCATCGAGCACGCCATCTCATACCCCTCGCGGCGCATCGTCTCAATCAGAATCGACAAATGCATCTCGCCGCGTCCCGCCACGCGGAAGCTGTCCGTTGTATCGGAATCGGAAACCGAAAGGGACACATCGCGCAGCGTTTCCTTATATAAACGCGCTCTCAGCTGGCGTGAAGTCACAAACTTGCCCTCTCTGCCGGCAAACGGGCTGTCATTGACCGAGAACGTCATCTCAATCGTCGGCTCGCTTATCTTGACAAACTCAATCGGTTCGGGATGTTCGGGATCACAGAGCGTATCGCCTATTGTTATGTCTGCCGCGCCCGAAAAGCAGATTATGTCGCCGACGCTAGCCGACTCAACAGGTGTCTTGTGAAGCCCGTCAAACTGGTAAAGCGAGACGACATTTGTTTTCTTCGTCGTCTTATCGGGCGTATGATAGTTCACGACAGATACATTTTGTCCTACCTTAACGCTTCCGCGCTCAATTCTTCCGATGCCGAGCCTTCCGACGTAATCGTTATAGTCAATGCTCGAAATGAGAAGCTGAAGCGGTCCGTCAGGGTCGCCCTCAGGAGCCGGAAGATACTCAAGTATCGTGTCAAGCAGGGGCGTCAAATCCTTGCCAGGCTCCGTCGGCGAATAGGATGCCGTACCGGAGCGCCCGCAGCAGTATATCATAGGAGAATCGAACTGATCGCTCGTCGCGTTGAGCTCAAGGAGAAGCTCAAGTATCTCGTCGGGCACCTCGTCAAGCCTCGCATCCGGTCTGTCAACCTTATTTATAGCGACAATGACCCTGTGACCGAGCTCCATCGCGCGTCCGAGAACAAATCTCGTCTGCGGCATCGGTCCTTCCGCCGCGTCAACAAGAAGTATAACGCCGTTGACCATCTTGAGTATTCTCTCAACCTCGCCGCCGAAATCTGCGTGACCCGGAGTGTCCACTATGTTAATCTTCACGCCCTTATACATCACAGACGTGTTCTTCGCCAAAATTGTTATTCCGCGCTCACGCTCAAGATCTCCCGAATCCATCACGCGATCCGTTATAGTCTGTTTGTCGTGATATTACCCGCACTGCTTCAAAAGCTCGTCCACAAGCGTCGTCTTGCCGTGGTCAACGTGCGCTATTATCGCGATATTCCTCAAATCATTGCGTACCAAAACCAATGCTCTCCGTTTTATATAATAAAATTGACCGGCATAAGCCAATCTATTATTATATCACTTTCCCAGAAAAAATAAAGTGGCAATTATGCACGAATCAAGCCGTTTATCATCGATCTTTTTTGTTCATCACGCAGATCTTCGTAAAATTCACCTTTATGGGCTTGTTTTTTCGGACAAGTTGATATAGAATAAGGGGTGGTAAAAATGATACCATCATTGAATCTTATATTTTTGGAGGACAAACTAATGTCAGTAAAAGTTGCCATTAATGGCTTCGGCAGAATCGGACGTCTCGCATTCCGTCAGATGTTCGACGCTGAAGGCTATGAAGTAGTCGCTATCAACGACCTCGTAGCACCCGCAATGCTCGCTCACCTTCTCAAGTACGATACCGCTCAGGGCGGTTACTGCGGCAAGATCGGCGAGGCTTTTCACACCGTATCATCAGGTGAGGACTGCATCATCGTTGACGGCAAGGAAATCAAGATTTACACCTGCAAGGACGCTGCAGACGCTCCTTGGGGCGAGCTTGGTGTAGATGTCGTTCTTGAGTGCACGGGATTCTATACAAGCAAGGAAAAGGCGCAGGCTCACATCAAGGCTGGCGCAAAGAAGGTTGTTATCTCGGCTCCCGCCGGAAATGATCTTCCCACAATCGTTTACGGCGTAAACGAGAAGACCATCACACCTGAGGACACAGTTATCTCGGCTGCATCATGCACCACAAACTGCCTGGCTCCCATGGCAAACACGCTCAACAAGTATGCTCCCATTCAGTCGGGCATCATGTCCACAATTCACGCTTACACGGGCGACCAGATGATTCTTGACGGTCCTCACAGAAAGGGTGACCTCCGCCGTGCTCGTGCGGGCGCTGCCAACATCGTTCCTAACTCAACAGGCGCTGCTAAGGCTATCGGACTTGTTATCCCTGAGCTCAACGGCAAGCTTATCGGCTCCGCTCAGAGAGTTCCTGTAACAACAGGCTCAACCACAATCCTTACGGCTGTTGTTAAGGGTCACGATATAACAAAGGAAGGCATCAATGAGGCTATGAAGGCTGCCGCTTCCCAGTCATTCGGATACAACGACGAGGCTATCGTTTCCTCCGACGTTGTTGGTATGCGTTACGGCTCACTCTTTGACGCTACACAGACAATGGTTGCTAAGATTGATGACGACACCTATCAGGTTCAGGTTGTTTCTTGGTATGACAACGAGAACAGCTACACGAGCCAGATGGTTAGAACCATCAAGTACTTCGCTGAGGTATAATTACTCACAATGCCTATATATCCTCCCCACGCTATGCGTAGGGAGGATGTTTTTATCGGCTTTATTCATGTGCTGCAATTGTAAACATTGAGCCGCCGAATTTTGTGCAGTTAGGCGGTATTTTTATTATTTATTTTCACCGCAGCAAGCGCGGCCTTCCAA
>JAJQHI010000245.1 GCA_021199825.1 Bacillota bacterium | reverse complement strand
TTTTCATATTCAACCACACCGCCGCCGAAGAAGAGTCCCTGACGGCTCACCCCCGCATATCGCTGCTCATTATATATCGGTCCGCAGAATATTCTCATCTCAACAGACGCCGCAGGCTCAAACGACACATCAATTCTGCTCGCCCCCAATATCCATGCGTTGTCAGAGACGGAGTATAAGCATCTCCCGTCCGCGTAAACCTTCGCGGTATAGGGGATTTTTATCCCGTGATCCTCCGCCACAAGCCCGTGACACTGATAAGTTTTTCGCGGATAGGCGGTGTAAACATCCATCTTGAGCGCTCCATCCTCGGAATACGCTGACCGCGTTCCTCTCATGTCGGTTCCCCTGCCAAATTCCATTATAAAGCTCGCTCTGCTCGTTCCTGTCACGCAGTACCTGTGAACATCCGTGACAAACTGCGCGTCAGATTTCATGTTCGTTGACTTTTGCGCGTCGTGTCCGATATATTCGACCTGCCCATCATCGCCCGCCGAACAAATTCCCGAAAAGCCCTTCATCTGCAAAAGGCTTTCGTATTTGTGCTCAGACGTGCCCGAAAGCGAATCAAATATCACCACAGCGTCATCGAGAACCGCCAAAAGCCGCGTCGTTTTAATCGGTTCGGTGAACTCAGTCAGCTCACCATAGGGCGCCGCGTCATATGAATCGAGTCCGCAGGCGTTGAATTCGGCGCGCTCACGGAGCGTTTCGCCCTCCTTGTCGTCATATATCATCCCGCCGAAAGGGGGATAGCTCCATTTTGCTGTCGTCGTAACGGCACACGCGGAAAAGCTCTCACCTGTGTAAAAAAGCGAAAGCTTTGAGTCGGACGGGTACTGCATTTTCTCATCGACCACAACCATATTCTTCGTTCCCGATGTCTGAACGTAGAATTTATACATGAAGTGGCGGTATCCCCACCAGACGTGTTCGGGATTATAAAAGCTGCGCCCGTACCTCATGAGTGAGAGCAGCTCTGTGCGGTCAAAATGCCCGTGAGCGAATCCATGCGAGCCGTAGCGCAGAACCGCCTGTATCCGCTCACGCTCATCTTTCCCGCCGCCCCGCACCATAGCGACGCCTATATTGTTCGAATACGCGCCATGGGAATATTCATCAGACGCTTCGGGAAGTACGGCATGACCGAAAATCGGGTCGGGATGCCCATTTTCCTCAAGCAGCTTTATGACGTTTATATACGACGGATCGCGGTAATAGGTGTACGCCAAATCATACGTTGAACCGAAATGCGCGACCCCCAAGCGGTTTTCGGCGGAGTCATTTATCCCGAAAAGCACACCCCTATAATCAAGAAAGCGAATCGGCGCATCAAATATGTCCTTTATGGTGACGTAATTTTTCGAAAAGCCTCCCCAGCGCTCGTTGTACATCCCGTGATTTATCGCCTTTTCCTCGTTCGGCACAGCAGCCGTGACCTCGCGCCCGTATGTGACGGGGAAGCGCTCATGAAGAATATCTATCCCGTAAGGGAGCAGCGCGCGGGCGGTGTGAATCATCATAGACGACACCCATGTGTTGTAGCTGACAGAGCATTCATACCACCACCCGTCAGGAAAAAGCCCATGCCGCAGCTGAAAGAGCACCCCACCGTTCCCATATACAAAGCGCATAACGCGTTCAAAGTCGCCCATAACCATGGCGCAGTATACGGCACCAGTCACCTCGGAAATTATCCAGTTTGATATATGCCCGCACCTTATGTGCCCGTCAAGTATGTCCATATACAGTCGGAAGCACTCCTCAAGCGCGCGCTTTTCGTCCGGCGGCATCACACCGGAGGGCAAAATCATGTCATATGCGAGCGCCAAATGCTGAATGAAATGCCCCTCCTGCACATACGCCTGACTGCACCCTCGCTTTTTTACGGGATAGCCGTCCGCGGGATTTGTGAAATTTCTGAAAAACTCCGCGATTTTCTCGGCATATCTGACCTCTCCCGTCAGCGAATAAAGGTACGCGCACGACATTACGCGCTCCTCCTCCCTCGTGTCAAAGCAATATCCCCGCTCATGAAGCGGAAGCTCGCACGGCACAGTCCATTCGTCCGCAAGACTTTTGTATCTATCGTATTCGCAGCTGAATTTATCGTTTTCGGCTATCTTGCGCGCGGTTTCACGCCACCCATCGGCGGTGTGATATATAAACGGGTGCGGAATTTCGCAAAGCGTCGAAAATGTAACCGTCTCGCTCCCGGCGCTGTCCCCGTCAGGCGTAAATTTCAGTGTTGTGTCCTCATGTCCTCCCGCTGGCACACCCTCCGGCACCGATACCTTTAACTCAAGGCTCGCGTCCCCATATGCGGGTATGATGAGCTTTTCTTCCGAGAGCGCGGCGGGAAACGACTCCCAACCTTCAATCACGGAGGAAACGGACACAATAATCCCGCGCCCCGTGCAGTTGCCGACTGTCACGCCGTATATTACGCATTTCCCTGCCGCCGCGGCTTTTCCGCGAACGGGAGCGCTGACGGAAATAACGCGCCCTTTTTTGATTTTCGCACCCGTGAGCTTTATATCGCCGACAATTTCAATTCGCGACAGCTCGCGCCATACGTTTTCTTTTGAGGTCGGCTGCGGGAAATCGCAAAATGCCACATCAATCAAATGCTCCCCCGTGCCCAGAGCATCAATCTCCTTTGTAAGCGCACCGCCGTCATAAAAGCCCGCCGTGACCGAAAAGCACGTGCGCTCACGTGCCGAGATAAAGGACAGGGACAGACCGTACATTTCCATCGCGTCAAGTGCGATGTCGTTTTTCGTGTCAAATCCGTAAGGATATCTTCCAACAGCCCCCTCCCCGACGGGATATGAGAAGGTCACAGAGCCGTGCGCCGTGTCATCATCCCTCTCCCATAAATCAAATATATCAATAACGTTCATCTTATCTCCTCTCGCTGTCGTGGGATTCAAATTAAAAACAATATACCATACATTCAGACGAAATTCAACCGCAATCGAAAAAAAGGGACAGCGGCAGCAAAGGCTGCCGCTGTCCCCCGTATTTTAATCACTCGCCAATGCTTACGGACAGCTTCGGCGCGTATGAGTCGCCCGCCTCGCGGCTGCCGATTTGAACTCTGCTGCCTGCCGTCTCACATATCGCAAACGTCACAACAGTCTCTCCCGGATTCTCCTCCAAATAGCGTATAAGCAAATCCGTCACGTCAATTATAACCTCAGAGTTTTCGTCTGACGTGTTAAACCTCTCGGAATACGCCGCATATGAGTCTGCGTCACCCGCGTCATAATATATCGTCGGCTGATTTTCCCATGTCAGATCCCCTGCCGACGCATAATTTCCGTTTGCGCCCTTGCCTGACTCAACACCAGCGCCCTCGGTCCAGTCTGAGTCCGCAATCGCCGCGCAAAGCTGCTCCTTTTTCGCGTTTCCCGACGCCTCACACAGATATATAATCGAAAGCTCCGCCGAATTTATGGCGCCGACCTCCGATATATCATATTCCGAAAGGTCAAACTTCAAAAACGTTATCTTGCAGTCATACCATGAGTCCGTTCGCTCGCCCTCTCCGAAAAGTCCCTGAGAGCTGTTTTTCTGCACCTGAAGATATTTGTCCCCGCCGTAATTTTTAGAGGACTCGGTGTCCCATGACTGAATGGCGCTGTCCGCGATGGGTGTTATCCCCTCTCTTTGCGCGTTTGCGTTTACATATACATCTGCCTCAGCAAACTCACTCAGCAAGTCCCCGTCAAAGGGCACGACAATCAGCTTGCTTCCGTTTTGATCATTTGCAGCGTCCTCACTCTTTTCCGTGTTGATAACGGCAAAGGTCATCGCCACAACCCTCCCGTTTTCAAGATACACATTCGGTCGCTCCATTATACTCCAGTTGTTTTCCGTTCCGTCCTCATATTTGATGAATGTCTCGCTCGGAGTGTAGGCGTAGTCCGAATGCCTGACCCAGCCGTCAAGCCCGTTCTCGGAGGTCATATAATATGCCTCCTTTGTGTCCCACCTGTTGGCGACTACGTGATATATTCCGTCAGAATACCATATCACAGGGTCCTCGATATAGCTTGTGTTGAGCGGCAAGCCGTCAATATCTCCCCATATGCAGTTCGCGTAAACCTCCCACGTATCGGATAGGCTTTCGGCTGTCGCAATATCACCGTCGCGGTTGATGGCTTCATACGTTCCGTCCCCGCGCACCACAATCGAGATATTGGAAAGCGAGAATCCGTCCCCGCCTGAAGTGGTTATTTTGCATAGCCTCTCCCACTCGCCGTCAAGGCTCTTTGATATATGCAGAACACCGTTCATGCTCTCGCTGTGGGTGCCGACATCGCTCGTAATTATGGCATATCTGTACCCTTCGCCGTAAAGCGGGTCTGATGAGCTTATTGCAAAGGGGAATACGTTGTGCCCGACGCCCTCGTTTTCATCCTCCCACAAAAGCCCCCGGTCAACATACGGTCCGTAAAGATTATCGCTTGTTGCATATACGGCTTTTGACTGATACCATCCGTCAAAGCCAAGCGACTGATCCCATCTTGACGCGAAAAGATAATACGTCCCTGTCTCCTCGTCCTTGATGATTCCGCCGTCCCAATATGAATAGTCCGACATATCGTCATCCTCAAGACCGTTTTCGGGATCGCGGGCGCCTACCTCATCCGCTCCCCAAACATCCGCCGAAAGCTCACCCACAATCGGAATTTCACCTATGCAGTCCATAAAGCACGACGCGGAAGTTGTGTACGCCTCGCCAACATCCGAAGTGTCCGCCGTCGTCTCACCCAAAGTCTCGCCTGTCATCTCATCCTTCATTTCAACGCTCTCCCCAACGTCAGTTTCGTTCTCAACGCCGCCGCCCGCGCACGATGAAAGCTGCATCATAACCGCCACAGCTGCACAGACAGCGGCTGCAATCCTCATTCCGTTCTTTTGCATTGCCACCTCTGTAATAACGCATTATTTTCGGGGGACAAATACGCCCCGCAAAGCATCACCGCAATTATACATTCGCCCTTCACCTGATGTCAACCCGTGAACACGACATATCTGCAAAATTATGTCGTATTAGCCTATTGAAAAAATCGCGTTTATTATATACAATAATTCTGTAAGGAGGTGATGCGGAACGGAAAAGACAATTTTTTTGGGCGACGTAGACATGAAGCTTCGCTTTGATAACCTTCACATCACGGTTGAACGGGTGACATACGGGATTTTTGACGGTCCCGTTTCACTTCACAGACACGGCAAAACCTTTTTCGAGGCGCATCTTGTGTGCGGCGGCAGGGGTACGCTCATAATCGACTCCAAGGACAGATATCCGCTTGAAAAGGGCTCGCTTTACATGACGGGACCCGACATCGTTCATGAGCAGCTGACAGACAGCACAATGATGATGGAGGAATACTGCCTCGGATTTGAGGTGCACCGTCCAAAGGGAAGCACGGACAGCGAGGCGTCCGCTGCGCTTTTGCAGAACCGCTTCTGGATAGGCACCGACGGCGGCGAATGCGAAGCGCTTTTCGAGAAGCTCTCACTCGAATCCCGCGAACGGAAGATAGGCTTTCAGAACAACGTCAAAAATCTCATCTCGTCGATTCTCGTCGTTCTTGTAAGAGGCTATACGGGTCACGCGCCGAGCGCGGAAATGAGCCGCTCAACTCTCGACGACAAGAGAAACATCATTATCGACGCCTGCTTTTTGCAGGATTACGCCACAATAACGCTTGAGGAGCTTTCGGGACTTTTAGGATTGAGCTCACGCCAAACGCAGCGCTTTTTGAAAAAGCAGTACGGCAAGACCTTTTCAGAGATGAAGCGTGAATCACAGAGAAACAAGGCGGCGGAGCTAATCAGGGACGGCAAAAGCCTTGAGGAGGCTGCGGCAGCCGTAGGATATTCGGATATGTACAGCTTCAGGA
>JAJQHI010000142.1 GCA_021199825.1 Bacillota bacterium | reverse complement strand
ACGCCGTGAGCCTTCCCGTCAGCTTCGACGGCAAGAGCTTCACGATTGAAAGCTACCCTTTCCGCGTGAGCGGGCGGATGTTTTATATGATTTCGGTGTACGACAGAACCGAGGTCGAAAATCTCATAAAGGAGCTCGACAACAGCCACACCCTTGTGGGCACATCGTCATAGACAACCTGAATGAGCTGTCACAGTACGAGCACGGCGAGTACCGAAACGCGAGCCGTGACGTCGACGCGATTCTGAAGGATTTTTCCGACAAGGCGGGAGGCATCATCCGCGAATACGAACACAGCAAGTATATATTCTTCTTTGAAAAGCGTCACCTTGAGGAGATGAAAAACCGCAGGTTCGACGTGCTAGACCGCGTGCGCGAGGTGCGAATCGGGCAGAATTTCATGCCTGTCACAATCTCCGTCGGCATAGCCCTGACGGGGGATACGCTTTACGAGCGCGAGCGCGCCTCATTCGGGGCGCTCGACACGGCGCTTCAGCGCGGAGGTGACCAGGCGGTGCTCCGTTCCGCCGACGGCACGGAATTTTACGGCGGGCGCACAAAATCAGTGCAGAAGCTTTCGAAGACGCGCTCCCGCGTTATAGCGGGCGAGCTTACCTCGCTCATATGCAAATCGGGCAATGTGCTTATTATGGGTCACAGGTACCCGGACTTTGACGCTATCGGCTCATGTGTGGGCTGCTCAAGGCTCTGCGCCTTCTGCGGGGTTGAGGCTCACATAATCATGAACCCGAATGAAAAGGCAATTGCCGAGGCGGCAGCACATGTGGCGTCGCTTCCGGGATACGAGACGATGTTTATCGACGGAAGCCGCGCGCTTGATATGATGCGCTCCGACACGCTCGTTATAATATGCGACGTAAACAACTTCGCCATGCTTGAGGCGTCTGAGGTTGCCTTGAAAGCGCCCATGCTGGCGATAATAGATCACCACATAAAGACGCCGAACCCGCCGCGCGAGGCAAATCTTTCGTATATTGAGCCGTCGGCGTCATCAGCCTGCGAGCTGCTCTCCGACATATTGGAGCAGGAGCGGCGTCAGGGCGGACTTTTGCCCGCAGAGGCGGACGTAATGTACGCAGGAATCCTGCTGGACACGAAAAAGCTCTCGCGCAACACCTCTCCCCGGACCTTCTCGGCGGCGATGTATCTGCAGAACTGCGGCGCCGACCCCGTGCGTGCGGCTGAGTTCTTCCGCGACGGGCTTGACGACTTCACGCGTGAGGCAAAATTCGAGTCAAACGTCATCATCTACCGCGACACCGTGGCAATATCGGTATCAAACGGTCACGGTTCGCCTGAGGACAGGATAGCGGCGGCGAAGGCGGCTGACAAGCTTTTAACGGTAAAGGGCGTTTCCGCCGCGTTCGCGGCTGTTGAAATAGACGGGACGGTACACATCTCGGCGCGCTCATCTGGCAAGGTAAACGTGCAGATAATCCTTGAAAAGCTGGGCGGCGGCGGACACTTTGACGTTGCGGGCGCTCAGGTCAAGGGAGGAGACACCGAGACTGTTTTAATTTCACTAAAGTGTGCGATTGACGACTACTTAAATGAAATCTCGGAGAGCGGCAAGGCGGTCGCCGGCGAGGAATAAATCAAATTTTCAAATATGAAATCGCCCATTGGGCGGGAGGTATAGAATGAAGGTATTACTTTTGGCAGACGTGAAGGGTCACGGAAAAAAGGACGACATAGTAAACGTATCTGACGGATACGCGCGCAACTATCTGATTCCGCGCAAGCTCGCGGCGGAGGCAACGCCCGCTGTTATGCGCGAGGTTGAGGAACGTCGCGCCGAAAAGCAGCGCCTTATAGCGGAGGAGCGCAAAGCGGCGGAGGCTACCGCTGAAAAGCTCGGCGGGCTTCTCGTAAAGCTTTCGCTCAAGCGCGGCGCCGACGGGAAAATTTTCGGCTCTGTCACCGCAAAGGACGTATGCGACGCGCTCGCGTCCCAGCATAGCATCACGCTTGAAAAGCACAAGCTTGTGATGCCCGACCCTATCAAGAGCTTCGGCACGTTTGATATAAAGGTGAAGATATACGGGGACATCACGGGGACACTTCACGTTCTCGTGGCTGAGAAATAAAGATGGCTGATGAGTTAATCTCAAAGAAGATTCCGTTTTCGCTTGAGGCGGAGCAGTCTGTTTTGGGCTCAATCCTCATATCCCCCGAATGCTTTGACAACATCGCGGATATGATAACAAGTCAGGATTTCTATCTTGAGGAGCACAAGCAGATATATATGGCGATGCAGTCGCTCTTCCTTGAAAGCAAGGATATCGACCCGGTGTTTGTCGCCGACACGTTGGTAAGGCTCGGCGTATACGACGAGTCTGGCGGCAAGGAATATCTCCGCACGCTCGCGGAGATTGTGCCGACGGCTGCAAACGTACGCGACTACGCCAAAATCGTGCGCGACAAGAGCCGTCTGCGCGAGCTGATTTCAATATGCGAGGACATCGCGGGAGCGGCTTATTCCGAGGCTGAGGACACCGACCTTTTGATTGACAACGCCGAATCACGCATTTTGTCCCTCTCCGAGGGGAGCATGCGCGGCGGGTTTGTGCATATCAAGGATGTGCTGCTGAAGCAGTTCAACTACTATCAGAGCATAGCCGAAAACCCTGAGGCGAATTATTCGATGCCGACGGGATTTTCAGATGTGGACAAGCTGCTTGTGGGAATGTCGCCGGGGGATCTTGTGCTTGTGGGCGCGCGCCCCGGAATGGGAAAAACGGCGTTTGCCATGAACGTCGCCGTCAACGCGTCAAAAAAGACGGGCAAAAACGTCTGCGTTTTCTCGCTTGAAATGTCGGCAGAGCAGCTCACCTCAAGGCTTCTCTCAAGCGAGGCGCTTGTGGACAGCACCGCCCTGAGGAAGGGCGATTTGTCTCACAACGACTGGAGACGGCTGGCGGAGGCGTCCGCCGTGCTGTCAGAGTGCAACATATATATCGACGACACGTCGGGGCTGACAATATCGGCGATGCGCGCAAAGCTTCACCGAATGAAAAACATCGGGCTTATAGTGCTTGACTATCTGCAGCTCATGTCAAGCGACCACAGGGTTGACAACAGAGTGCAGGAGGTCGCGGATTTCTCGCGAAATCTGAAGCTCATCGCCAAGGAGCTGAACGTTCCGCTCATATGCTGCGCGCAGCTGTCGCGCGGTCCAGAGTCGCGAAACGACAAGCGACCGATGCTTTCGGACCTGCGCGATTCGGGAGCGATTGAGCAGGACGCTGATATGGTGCTTTTCCTTTACCGCGGAGAGTATTACAAGACAACGGGCGCCGCCGAGGAGGACGCGGAAATCATCATAGCGAAGAACCGTCACGGCTCTGTCGGAAACGTCGTTGTGAGCTGGATTGGCAAATACACAAAGTTCTTCACAAAGGAACGGGACGCGGACACGCCTCAGGCGTAGCCTCACTGTTCCACAAGAAATATAATAAAATAAAGTGCAATAGGGCATTTTGGAGGTAAAAATATATGCAGTGGCAGTCACTGAACACACTTCGCGAAAAATATCTTGAGTTTTTTGAGAGCAAGGGGCATTTGCGCCTGCCGAGCTTCCCGCTCGTGCCGCAGAACGACAAAAGCCTTCTTCTGATAAACGCCGGAATGGCGCCTATGAAAAAGTATTTCACGGGCGAGGAGGAGCCGCCGCGCCACAGAGTGACGACATGTCAGCGCTGCGTGCGCACGCTTGACATTGAAAACGTGGGAAAAACGGCGCGTCACGGAACATATTTTGAGATGCTCGGCAACTTCAGCTTCGGCGATTATTTCAAATCCGAGGCGATTCCGTGGGCGTGGGAGTTTCTCACGTCTGTGCTTGAAATACCCGAAGAGCTTTTGTACGCGACGGTATATGAGGAGGATGACGAGGCTTACGGCATATGGCATAATGTCGTGGGGCTTCCCGAATCCCACATAGTGCGTCTCGGACGCGACAGCAACTTCTGGGACCTTTCGTCGGGTCCGTGCGGTCCCTGCTCGGAGATATATTTTGACCGCGGTGAAAAATACGGCTGCGGCAAGCCCGACTGCGCACCCGGATGCGACTGCGACCGCTACATTGAGATATGGAACAACGTCTTCACGCAGTTTGAAAACGACGGAAACGACAACTACACTGAGCTCAAGCAGAAAAATATCGACACGGGCATGGGGCTTGAAAGGCTCGCTTGCGTGATGCAGGGCGTTGACAACCTCTTTGAGGTTGACACCATAAGAAAGGTGCTTGACACCGTTTCGGAGATTTCGGGCAAGAAATACGGCTCCGATTACAAAAACGACGTATCAATCCGCGTTATCACCGACCACATCAGAACGGCTACGTTCCTCATATATGACGGCGTGCTTCCCTCAAACGAGGGGCGCGGATATATTCTTCGCCGCGTGCTTCGCCGCGCAGCGCGCCACGGTCGCCTTCTCGGCATAAACGGCTCGTTTTTGCCGACGCTCTGCGACATCGTGATAAACGAAAACCTCTCGGCTTATCCGGGGCTTGAGGAAAAGCGCGAATACATCAAAAAGATAATCAAAATCGAGGAGGAGCGCTTCGATTTAACGATTGATTCGGGACTTGACATACTCTCCACCCTCATCGCCGACACCAAAAGGGCGGGCAGCGATGTGCTTTCAGGCGAGGAAATCTTCCGCCTTTACGACACATTCGGCTTCCCCGTTGACCTAACACGCGAAATCGCGGCTGAGGCTGGGCTCACGCTTGACGAGGACAAATTCACCTCTCTTATGCAGGAGCAGCGCGAGCGCGCGAGAAACAACAGAAAGCTCGGTCTTGGCTGGGAGGGCACATCAAAATTCCACATCAAGGACTTTGAAAAGACGGAGTTCACGGGCTACACCGAGGGCAAATCTGACGCGAAGGTAACCTTCATCTTCACGGATGAGGAGACTGAGAGCGTATCCGAAGGCGAGTTTACGATGATTCTTGACCGCACACCGTTTTACGGCGAGGGCGGCGGTCAGGTAGGCGACACGGGACGCATATATTCGAACACCGGCTCCGCGCTTGTGATTGACACAAAGAAGGATTCGGGCGTTTATATGCACATCTGCCGCATGGAATCGGGCGTGCTTTCCGTCGGGGACGCGGTAACGGCTGAGATTGACTCGCCGCGCCGCGAGGCGATACGCCGCAACCACTCGTCCGTGCATCTGCTTCAGGCGGCGCTTCGCGCCGTGCTCGGCTCACACGTTGAGCAGAGCGGCTCATATGTTGACGAAAAGCGCGGGAGATTCGACTTTTCGCATTTCGCGCCGCTCACAGGTGAAGAAATCTCAAGGGTTGAGGCGCTTGTAAACTCGTACATTTTAGCGGGTTATGACGTTGTGACAGAGGTCACGGACGTTGAAACGGCGAAGGCTGCGGGCGCTATGGCGCTTTTCGGCGAAAAATACGGCTCATCCGTGCGCATGGTTTCAATGGGCGGTGTATCACGCGAGCTCTGCGGCGGTACACACGTATCAAACACATCGAAAATCGGACTTTTCAAGATTATATACGAGGGCTCGGTCGCCGCTGGCGTGCGCAGAATTGAGTCCGTGACGGGCGAGGGCGTGCTCTCACTCATTGCGGAAAAGGACGCGCTCATTGAAAGCACGGCTCACGAGCTGAAATCGGCTAACGCAAACGACATCGCGAAGCGCGCCGCCTCCCTTCAGGAGGAGCTTCGCCGCACAAAGCACGAGCTTGAGGCTGCAAACGTGAAGCTCGCGGCTCTCAAGGCAGGCGAATACATCAAGGACGCGAAGGAAATCGGCGGCACTGGCATAAAGCTCATCGCGAAGGCTGCCGAGGGCATGGATCTGGCGGCGGCGCGCGAGCTTTCCGACAAGGTGAAGGCTGAGCACCCCGACATGATTGCGGTA
>JAJQHI010000247.1 GCA_021199825.1 Bacillota bacterium | reverse complement strand
TCTCTTTCCTTCATTCTTTTTGATTTGTCCGATTTGATATTGACATTAGCAGATTTTTTCGAGAAAATCGCGTGTAGAAATTTCAGTCCAATTTGTCCCGGCTATTTGTGCATGTTTCACAAAAGGACGGGAAATGCATATTGCGTTCCCCGCCCCAGGTGTCACCGTGATATTTATTTTCCTGTCTGCGCGATTTTGCGATTTGATTTCTTCAGCGCCGAATAAAGTCCGCGGAATACCTCATAATATTCGTCGTAAAGGCGTCGGCTTTCAGGGTTCGGATGATAAACAAGCGACGGCTTTATTATATCCCTGCACGCCGATTTCACGTCGCCGTAAACTCCGGCGCCGACGCCCGCGAGGATTGCCGCGCCGAGAGCCCCTCCCTCATTTGATTTGACTATATTGACATCACACCCGAAAATATCGGCTGCAATCTGCCTCCAAAGCGGGCTCGATGCGCCGCCTCCGCAAAGCGTCATGCTGTGAGGAGCAATGCCCGCCGCATCAAATACCGAAAGACAGTCGCGAAGGGCGAATGTCACCCCTTCCATAACGGAGCGAATCATGTCGGCGCGCACGTGGGATGCCGTAAGCCCGACAAATCCGCCTCTTGCCTGAGGGTCAAGATGAGGTGAGCGCTCACCCATAAGATAAGGCATGAAGAGAAGTCCGTTTGAGCCGACCGGAACTTTTTCAGCCTCTCTGTCCATAACGGCATATGTGTCAAGCCCCAATGACCTCGCCGCTTCGCATTCGGGCGCGCATATATTGTCGCGCAGCCATCTGAGCGAAAGCCCCGCCGACTGAATCACTCCCATGACATGATATTCGTTCGGCATGGCGGCACAGAAGCTGTGAATGCGCCCGTGCGGGTCTGCTTTCAATGAGCTGCTGTGCGCAAATACAACACCGCTCATTCCGATTGTGGCAAAAGCGTCCCCATCCGCAACGACGCCGCATCCGACAGCCGCGGCTTCATTGTCGCCGGCACCTCCCACAACTGGAATGCCAGACGGCAGCCCCGTCGCGCGCGATGCCTCCGCGGACAAAACGCCCGTAATCTCGCTCGACTCATAAACGCGCGGCAACAGGGAGATGTCAATTCCAAGCCTCTCCGTCATCTCAGCCGACCAGCGCCGTGCTCCAATATCGAAAAGCTGCACTCCCGACGCGTCCGACACGTCCGTCGCAAGCTCTCCCGTCAGCTTATACCTCACATAATCCTTCGGCAAAAGTATATGGCGGCACGCCTCGTATATACGCGGCTCGTTATCGCGTACCCAGAGTATCTTTGACGCGGTAAACCCGGTCAGTGCGGGCGACTTCGTTATCTCAAGCAGCCGCTCGACGCCTACAGCGTCCGTTATCCTTCGGCACTGCTCCTCCGTCCGCTGGTCGCACCATATAATGCTGCGGCGCAGAAGCTTCCCGTTCCCGTCAAGCATGACAAGCCCATGCATCTGCCCCGAAAGCCCTATGCCGCGCACCTTGCAAACGTCAATATCCGCGCATACAGCGCGAAGCCCCTCAAAAGCGGCGTTTACCCAGTCGTCCGGGTCCTGCTCCGCCCAGCCAATTTTGGGCTGATAAAGCGGATATTCGACTGTCTTTGACGAAATAACCTGCCCGTTTTCATCAAAAAGCGCTGTTTTTGTCCCCGATGTTCCTATGTCTATTCCTATAAGATAGTTCATTTGCTCGTCTCCAATGAGTGTTTTTTATTTCCGGCGCGAATGCGAAAAAACGCGTCCGCCAGCACAATAAGCGAAAACACGGCAGATATGAAAATTATTATATTTCCCGTCGCCGTATACAGGGTTGTCGTATTCCTTGCGTAAACGTCCGACACAATATATGTGCGCTCATTTATCTCCGCGTCGTTTATAATCTCGCCCGACGGCGAAATGATGCATGTGTATCCTGTGTTTCCCGCACGGACAACGTATCTGTCATTTTCAACGGCGCGCAAAATCGCCTGAGCCGTGTGCTGATAAAGCGCTGCGCTCTCTCCAAACCACGAGTCGTTTGTGGAAATCGTCAGAATCTCGGCGCCGTTCTGAACCGATGAGCGGGCGAGATTTTCATATATCGAATCAAAACACACAAGCGCGCCGACGTTTCCGTATTCAGTCGGAATGACCGTTGCCTCATCCCCAGTCGTTATGCTGCTGCCGAACATTCCAAGCTCCGCCAACGGCGGGAATATCACTTTGATTAAATTTTCATACGGCACAAATTCGCCAAACGGAACAAGCCTTCGTTTAAAATAAAGATTATCCGTGTCAATGCCGCCCTCAGGCGTCACCTGCATGACGGTGTTATAGGTCACAGCCTCTCCATCCTCATCTGTTTCACGCCAAAAGGCTGTCGCCAAAACGGCAGTGCCGCACTCCTCCGAAATCGATTCAATGAAATCCGTCATATAAGAATGAATATTTACCGAATACGGAATCGAGGTTTCGGTCCACAAAATCAGCTCCGCACCGTCCTCTGCAGCGGCGAGCGAAAGCTCCTCATATATCTCGGCATAGTCGTAAAAGCCCCAGTCGGATCCCCATTTTTCACGCGATGAAATATTACCCTGAATTGCCGCGACGGTCACCACTGAGCTCTCATCATCCGCCTCCCTTGATGCGAGTATGGCAGTGCCCGCAGCCAAATTCGCACAAAATACAGCGGCGGCAGCGCCGCCCGAAATCACCGCGCGCTTTTTCTTTGAGCGCGCAAATGAAACAGCCGCATAAGCGATATACGCATTCACCAAAACGATGACAAGCGTGATAAAATACGAGCCGAAAAGCGATGCCGTTTGGATGAACACGGACGTGTAAGCCTGACCTATCGCCAAACGTCCCCAAGGCACACCCGCCCAGGTCAATGTTTCCGTCCATTCAAAGAAAATATAAACGCATCCATATACCAAGGGCAAAACGAGCTTCAGTACATTTTTGCCCGACGTAATACAGGAGCGTGACGCGAAAAGATAGAGCGGCACCTGAAGCATTGCGACCAGCGCCTGAAGAAGCGGAAGCCCCAGCCACGCTATCAGAATCGCCGCCAGCGCCGCGCCTGAGGACATACCCGTGAAATCAAGCGGGTACATAGTCAAAAGCCAATACCACACGACAAGGTAAAACGGGTAAAAATACGAGATACCTATAAAAAGTCCGCGCAGTATTGTCTTTTTGAAAATCCTGCCCTCATCGGGCATATTCAGCGACGTGAGCAAAACGACGACAAAGAGAGGCACCATCGTGCAATACTCAAATCCCGACGGTATAATATACGAAACTGTCATTCCCGTCAGCGCACCCGAAACAGCGCAGACAGGAAAAATATATCTCCTCTTTATCTCCTTCATTCAAACTCCTTCATAAAATTCAGGGTCGAGCGGTCAATCTCAAAGCTCCTGCCCGACAAATATGAAAGCCTGCCGTCGTAACCGTCCGGCAGAGAAAACCTCACACGGTAGGCAGCGAGCGCCTGTGACCTGTACCCGCGCCGCCTGTCATCGGCGTTTTTTCCGTACTTGCCCTCTCCCAAAAGCGGATATCCCGCATATTCAAGGTGCGCGCGTATCTGATGGGTTCTGCCCGTTATTAGCTTAACCTCAAGCAGCGACAAGTCACCGCTCGTTTTTATCACACGGTACCCGGTCTTAATCTCCTTTGCCCCCGCGACGCGGTGCCCGAAGACCTTCACCTGCCCCTTGCCTTCATCCCTCAAAAGATACCCGTGAAGCTCACCCGACCTCGGATGAGGCGTACCGTGAACGGCGCAAAGATAATATTTTTCAATATAACGGCGCTTTATGATCTCGTTCATCTCGCGCAGAGCCTGCGCGTTTTTCGCGGCAATGACAAGCCCCCGCGTGTTGCGGTCGAGCCTGTGGCAAAGGGCAGGCGCAAACGTTTTTTCATCGTTGGGCGAATATTCGCCCTTTGAATAAAGATACGCCCAAATGTACCCGATGAGCGTCCGGCTCTCATCGGAAACGCTCCTGACGGGTGTGCCCACGGCGTCGCCCGAATGAACGAGCATCCCGACAGGCTTGTCGCAAATTATAATATTCTCGTCCTCATATACGACCGTCAGTGTCGGCGAAAATTTAGAAATATCGTCCCCCGTGTGCGAGCGCTGCCCCTTGGGAGCGGCTTTACTCCCACCGAAAAATTCATCGCTGATATAGAGCGTTATGACATCCCCCACCGAAAGTATTTTTTCAGGGGTTGTGCGTTCTCCGTTCAGCTTGACGCACTTTTTGCGGATATATTTATAAAGGAGAGCATTCGGAAGTCCGACTGTCGCCTTTGTGAGGAATCTGTCAAGGCGCTGACCGCCGTCATTTTCACCGACGGTGAGAGTTCTCATTAAAGCGTCCCAAAAATTCTGTCGCCGGCGTCTCCAAGCCCCGGAACAATATACTTGTTTTCGTTGAGGCACTCATCAAGCGCCGCCAAAAAGACATCGACATCGGGATGCAGCTTTTGAAGAAGCTCCACTCCCTCAGGCGCGCCGACCAAACACATGAGCTTGATGTTCTTCACGCCCTTTTCCTTGAGTATTGAAATGGCGTCAGCGGCAGAGCCTCCGGTCGCGAGCATCGGATCAGTCACAACACAAAGGCGTTCCGACACATCATCAGGCAGCTTGCAGTAATAAAGCACGGGCTGCTTTGTATCAGGATCACGGTAAAGGCCGATATGTCCAACCTTTGCGGCAGGCTCAATCTTCAAAAAGCCGTCAGCCATGCCGAGTCCCGCACGAAGAATCGGAACCACGGCGAGCTTTTTGCCCTGAATCATCTCAGTTTCCATCTTGCAGATGGGCGTTTCGATTTCCACCTTCTCAGTGGGTAGATCGCGCGTTATCTCATATGTCATGAGCATCGCAATCTCATAAAGCAGCTCGCGGAAATCCCTCGTTCCCGTATCCTTGCTGCGCATAATCGCAAGCTTGTGCGTTATCAGCGGGTGGTTAAGTACATGTACCATTATGGCATCCTCCAAAAAAAAAATTTCTGACGCATATATTATAACATATCAAGCGCAAAACTGCAAATATCAATAGTGAATCTTTATTCAAAATAAAAGGCAGCCGGCATTCAGGCAAATAACGTTTGAATGAATGCCGACCGCAAAAGTCACTCAATATCAAGCACGTCAAGGGACGTTACATCCTCAGGCGTCTCGCGCCTTACAACGGTGAAAGCACCTCTTTCGTTTACCATAATGACGGGCGAACGCGGAATGCGGTTATAATTTGACGCCATTGAATAATTATAAGCTCCCGTCGTCATCACAGCCACTCTGTCACCGCGCGCGGTTGCCGCGGGAAGCGATACTCCCGACTGAATTATATCCCCGCTCTCGCAGCACTTGCCGACAAGGTCGCATATCATCTCATCCCCGCGCCTGAGGGCAGGAAGCACCGTATATGAGGAGCGATAAAGCGCGTAGCGCGGATTGTCCGTCATTCCCCCGTCAACGGCGACGTATGTCTTGTATCCCCTTATGTTTTTCACGCTGCCGACAGTGTATATTGTCATCCCCGCGTCGGCGACTATACTGCGCCCCGGTTCCATTATAACCTTCGGCATAGGAATCCCTTCAGCCTCGCAGTGCGCCTTCATGTAGTCCGAAAGCGACGCTATGTTTTTCGGTATGTCAACCGGTGGATCGGATTTCACATATCTGACCCCATACCCGCCGCCAAGACTTATGTATTCAGGGTAATATCCGAATACCTTCCTCATATCGCGCGAAAAATCGAGCATGACGCGCGCTGCGTCGCTGTAAACTGACATTTCAGTGTCAAATACAAGCGAGCCGACGTGACAATGGTATCCTATAAGCTTCAAATTCGCGCACTCAAGCGCCGCCTTCACAAATTCCTCTGCCTGCCCCGTCGCCACTGGAACGCCGAACTTTGAATCAACCTTTCCCGTACTGACAGCCTCATATGTATGC
>JAJQHI010000116.1 GCA_021199825.1 Bacillota bacterium | reverse complement strand
GGCTATCTTTCGGGAAGCATTCTTTATGCCCGCGTATTCAGCTTTGTTTTTTCGGAGAAAGACATCACCGATGAAAGCCCCGACAAAAACCCCGGCACGGCAAACGCCTTTATGTACGGGGGCTTTCTGTGCGGCGTTTTCACCCTTTTGGGAGACGTGCTGAAGGGCTTTTTCTCCATTTATTTTTACATGATCAAAACCGACGCCCCGCTCAGCTTTCCTCTCGCCGCAGTTATGGCAGCTCCCGTAATCGGTCATATCCTGCCCATTTTCTTTAAATTCAGGAGCGGCAAGGGCATAGCGACCTCATTCGGCGTTCTGCTCGGACTTTTGCCCAATTTTATCCCCCTCGCCGTTCTCGCGTTCTTCTTCATTCTCTTTTCCACGCTCCTCAAAATCACACCGCATTACTACAGAACACTCTTTACATATGTAATTTCATCTCTCACATACTCCATAGGGGAGCATGAAAAATTCATAGCGATAGGCTTTCTCTTAATTTCAGCCGCGATAATTGCAAAGCTCATTCTGAGCCGCGAGGAAAAGGAAAAACCAAAGGTACGCACTTTATGGATGCACTGATTCTTTCATGCAGCACAGGCAGCGGACACAACGCAGCCGCCATGGCAGTCAAAGAGGCACTTACGGCGCGCGGTCACAGCGTCACAATACTTGACCCATATTCGCTTGTTAAGGGCGAGCATCACGTTGACCGAAAGGTCGGCGGGCTTTATATAAGCATTGCGCGCAGCACACCACACCTTTTCGGCGCGATATATAATCTCGGCGAGGCTTTCGGCAGGGTCGAGCAAAAATTCAGCTTCAAATCCCCCGTTTATCACGTCAACCGACTGATGTCAGGACCCATGGCTGAATATTTAAGCGCGCACCGCTTTGATGTCATAATAATGACTCACCTCTTCCCGTCTGAAATACTGACAGGAATGAAAAGAAGCGGATTTCCGCTCCCACATACGATTTTCGTGGCGACTGACTACACATGCATTCCCTTCACGGAGGAGACGGAGTGCGACTATTATGTCATACCGGCAAAGGACCTTGACCGCGCGTTTATATCCCACGGCATCCCGCCAGAAAAACTCCTTCCCTACGGAATCCCCGTGAAAAAAATTTTCTCCGACACGCCGTCAGGCGGCAAAACCGACAGAAAGACAGCCATAGAGTCTCTCGGTCTTGACTCTGACCGCCGATATATACTTCTCTCAGGAGGCAGCTTCGGCGCCGGAAACATCAAAAGCACGGTTCGGATGCTCAGGCTCTACCTATATATGCACAATAACACAACCCTTATCGTCCTTTGCGGTACAAATGAGTCTCTTTACCGCAGCCTTTCGGAAAAATATAAAGACGACCCGTCAATTCTTCCGATGAGAAAGACTGATAAAATCGCCGAATTGATGAGAGCGTCAGACATGATAATCTCAAAGCCCGGCGGACTCACCTCAACGGAAGCCGCGGTTTCGGGAACACCCCTCATTCATATGACACCGATTCCCGGCTGCGAAACGAAAAATACGCGCTATTTCTCGCAAAACGGAATGAGCATTTCCGTCGGCAGAAGCCGAATCCGCCTTCTCACCTCCGTTTCAAAGCTCAGCGACCCGGCGGCAGCCGAAAAAATGACGGAAAAGCAAAAGCTTCATATCAGCCCGACGGCGGCGGAGGATATCTGCCGGCTCGCCGAAAAGCTGTCCGCCGAAGGGGAATAACATGATAACACGCTCGATATAGTTTGCGAAAAACGCGGCTGCGGCAGCCGCGTTTTTTTATATTGTCTCCGCCGCCGCGATAACCGCCGTCCTGAGTGCCTCACATATCATATCAAGCGGCATTGACGGCACCTGCCTCTCCCCCGCCTGCTCCGCTGAATACGGCACATGAATAAACCCCGCTCTGACGTGCTGCTCGCCAGCTGTCATATGCATGAGATTATAAAACAGCTCGTTACATACATAAACTCCCGCGGAATACGAAATACCCGCAGATATCCCCGCCTCATCGAGCGCCTTTACAATTCCCGTTACCGGAAGCGTCGAAAAATACGCGTCGGGCGCGCCCTCAATTATCGGCACATCAAAAGGCGCCGCCCCTGCGTTGTCGGGACGGGACGCGTAAATATAATTTATCGCGACCTTTTCAACGGAAATTCCCGCTCTTCCTCCCGCCTGCCCGACCGAAATCACAATATCCGGGCGTATTCTTTCGTAATTCCCGCGCAGAACCTCGCCTGACAGCCCGAACACAGTCGGAATCTCCGCTTTGTATATCTCCACCCCCGAAATCAAATCGGGCAGCATCCTCACCGCGTCAATCGACGGATTGCAAACCTCCCCGCCAAACGGCGCAAACCCAGTAATCAAAGCCTTCATTCTGATAACACCTCACCTCCGCTGATATTCCACCTAATTATACCGCAAACGCGCATGAATCGCAAATCCAAAATCAAAATTCATATTCACCCCACAGCCCTATTTTATGCTATAATATATACACCCACCACCCACAAGGAGACGCAATGACCTACGAACAAGCCTTAGGGCACATAATCAAAGACCGCCGGGAATCCCTCGGCGCAACGCAAACCGATCTTTGCCGCGGTATATGCAGCATATCGACACTCTCGCGAGCGGAAGGCGGCGAGTACAGCGATTCAAGAACCATATCGATTATGCTGGATAAGCTCGGTCTGTCAGACAGCACTCTCACCGAATTGACGCGGGACCCCGACTACGCCGTGCGCCAAAAAATCCGCGAGGCAAACCAAGCCGACTGCTTGGGAGAAAAAGCGAAAGCGAGAGCAATCATGGACGAGCTCTCGTGCGACTACGATGACTTTTCTCTCACAAATAAGCAGCGATACGACACCCTCGACACGCTGCTCATGTACGACGACGGCATAATCGACGACAAAACAAGGCTCAAAAACCTCGAAAAATGCCTTCGTATGACATTGAACAACTATAGCTCCTCATCCCCTCTTCCAAAGGTGCTGACTCGCTCGGAAAGAGATCTGCTTGAACATATCGCCAATTCATACTATTACCTGAATAATAGACCGAAGGCTATAGAGATTCTTTATCAGGTCAAAGAGTATGTCGAGGCAAAAATACTCGATAAGCTCGATGCGGCGGAGGATCTGTCATTCACATGCTATAACCTTTCAAAATTCCTCGGTCTTGAGGGCAGATATGACGAGTGCATAGACGTGGCGCGCCGCGGAATTTACTGCAGCCGCTATTCGAGTCAGCTTGATTATTACGCGCGCTGTATGTATAACTGCGCGTGGTCTATGGCGCGCAGAAATGAGGGCAGCGACAGAGAAGAAGCCAAGGCGCTGGCGGAAAAGGCGCTTGCCTTGGCTTCTGTGGAGGAGCTTAACCTGCAGTCCCTCAAGGGTCACATCGAGAACTTCCTCAAAGAGTTTTACGGTTAAAACTGCTTTATATCGGGGCTTCGCCCCGACCCCTGACCAAAGGGACTTTTGAGAAAAGTCCCCTTGGAACCCTCAAAAGCTTTTAAAAGGGGAACTAAGACAGGCTGGGATGAAGTCGAGTGCTAAGCCGAAGAAAAAAACAGCATTTCAAAAGCGGAAAAATTTATTTTATCACATATAAATCATTTTGTCAACCTAGACAACTTGCATCATATGCAAATTGCCCCTCTTGACAAGGCATTTTTTCTGTGCGATAATGTTTGCATAACAAATTCATCTTTTTTAGAGGCTTCATATGACACGCAAATTAAATCTCACCGCCCTGATACTCGCCTTTGTAATGATGATAACATCGTGCAGCGCTGACAATAAAGCAGAAGAAAGCGAAACAACCGATTCAAGCTCCACCGCGGCAGCCTCACGGTTCCTTTATACGACTGAGGGCAAAAAACTCGTTCGCTACGACGTGGTCGAGCATAAGGAAATTGTAGCCTGCCCCGACCCGCTGTGTGAGCATGATACGGAGGACTGTCCGGTGTCAAAAATATCTCTTGTACACATAACGAGTGAGTATATTGCGTTTGTGAAAGAAATATTTGACGATGAAACATGTGAGCTGTACTTATATGATTTGAGCGATGGAAGCATTGCCACAATAGCGACGGGCATGTCACAGATATACTATCCTTGGGTATCAGCTAATCGTGATTATGTATTCTATACCGCGTCCGTTTTGCTGTTTGACGATAACGGCAACTCAACGGATGAAATCTGGTATGCATACAGGTATAATATTGAGTCGGGTGAGCTTGAAACCATAAACGGGAACGAAAAAATTGCAACGGGTTATCGTGTAATAGAGGATTCGGGAAACTCACTCGTATGGTATGACATGCTTGCCGGAATGTATTACACTTCAGATTACGATTTTGGGAATTTTGAAGAATACGATTTCATCGGTGAAACAGTGTGCGGATATTATATCTATAGTGATATCAAGTGGACTGAATACGACGATTATTACCGAACGGTATACAAAGAGGATATAGAATCCGGAGAGGTTGAGCAAATTCTCGACAATGTAAGTGAATTGCGATATGATGATATATATTCTCCGAGCGGTATTGCATACGCGGGCTTCAACTATAATGAGGAATACGGCTTTAACGCCAAAAGTGAGATCTGGTATTATGATTTTGAAACAGGCGAGTCACGTCTGCTCATCGATGTGAAGGACATATCGGACGATTTTGATTATGTCCGTATTCAGAATCACGCGGGATATTATGATTATGCGGGCGGATATATAATGGTATATATCGGTCACACATACACTTATATAAGTGAATACGACGGCGAGGAATATATGTCCGCAAATTCAACCCACAGGCTTTTTATCAATCCCGAAACAGGCGATTGGTTCATCATGGAGCCGCTGTACTGAAATTTATTTTTAATCATGAATACCTGCCCAATTCAACAACTTAAAATCCTGAATACTATGGGGTATATGATATAACATATACCCCATGCGTTCATTTCAAAATGAGGTAAATAGCTTTATGAAACGAAAATATAAAATCATAGCAATTTTGCTTTCTATCATCATGTTAATCACCGCTTGTGATAACAATCAGAAAGAATCTATTGATACTGATTCCACAACCACCGACGCTGCAAAAGAAACATCACGGTTTTTATATACCATAGAAGGCAGCAAGATCGTTCGCTATGATGTTGTCGAGCAAAAGGAAATAATCGCCTGTCCTGACCCATTCTGTGAGCATGATTCATACGAATGCCCTGTATTTGATGTATCAAGTAAAGTTCATTTCACAAACGACTATATTGCATTCGTCAAAGAGGGAAGCTTTACCGAAACATATTATTATCCGTACAACACTCTGTACTTATATGATTTAACCGAGGGGTCGATAACCACAATTTTGGATGACGCAAGCCAGATTTATTATCCATGGGTATCAACAAATCGCGAATATGTTTTCTTTACTGGCGCAGTAATGCTCTTTGATGAAAACGGTGATTCAACGGAGGAGCTTTGGTATGTGTACAGGTACAATATCGAATCCGGCGAGCTTGAAACTATAAACGGAGACGAAAAAATTTCAACCGCGTATCGTGTAATACAGGACACGGGAGAAAGGCTTTTGTGGTACACCAATCTGTACGGAACGTATTTTTGGTCAGATTACGAGTATGGTAATATTGAAGAATACGATTATCCGGGCGATACCGTTGGAGATTATTATATCTACAGCGATATAAACTACACAGAATACGATGATTATTATCGGACGATGTATAGACAAAGCATCGAGACGAGTGAGGTTACGCTTATTTCCGATTACGTAAGTGAAATGAGATATGACAACAAAGAATCTCCTTCGGGTATAGCATACGCTATGTTTGATTACAACGAGGAGTACGGATACAACGCCAAAAGCGAGATTTGGTGGTTTGACTGTGAGACATTAGAGAAACGCCTGCTTATTGACGTAAAAGACATATCGGATGAGTTTGACACGTTTCGTATAACCTC
>JAJQHI010000074.1 GCA_021199825.1 Bacillota bacterium | reverse complement strand
CACCGGAGTGCGCGACTACATCCATGCTACAGACCTGCCAAACGCGCACATCGCCCCGCTCAAACGCGCCGGTGCCGTAAAGGGTTGGGAAGCATACAATATCGGCTGCGGACGCGGTTATTCCGTATACGAGATAATCGATGCATATGAGCGTGCCTCCGGCGTGAAGATAAAACGCGTTGTGACCCCTAGACGTCCCGGTGATATAGCCGTTTCGTATGCGGATCCTACACGAGCTAAGGAAATACTCGGCTGGGAGGCTGAGCTTACTCTTGACGATATGTGCCGTGACTCATATAATTTCAGGATTAAAAATCCCAAAGGATACGAGGAGTAATGAGATGGCAATTGAAAAATCACTTTTCGGCGTGACATCGAGCGGAACTGAGGTTACCGCCTATACGATGAAAAATTCGTCAGGAGTTTCGGTGAAATTTATCGACCTTGGCGGAACAATCGTTTCTATTTACGCACCCGATAAAAACGGAAATATCGCCGACGTAGTATCCGGATACGATGAGCCCGAAACATATCTCACATCAGGCGGATATACCGGAGCTTTAATCGGACGTGTCGGAAATCGAATCGGAAATGCGCAGTTTACTCTTGACGGGAAGACTTATAAGCTTTATGAGAACGACGGAAAGAACCATCTGCACGGAGGAAAGGTCGGCTTCGACCGCAAAATGTGGGATGTGAAAATTACCTCGAACGGAGAGGAGCCCTCAGCGGAGCTTTCATATCTTTCGCCTGACGGCGAGGAAGGCTACGACGGAAATTTAGATGTGCACGTCACATACACACTCACAAAGTCAGGTGCGCTTTCGCTTCACTACATAGCCACGACAGATAAAAAGACTGTCCTCAACCTCACAAATCACGCATACTTCAATCTTGCGGGATATGAAAAGGGAACGATTCTCGGACATGAGGTTCAGATTTTTGCGGACAGAATATGCGAAGTCGATGATGAGCTTATTCCCACAGGAAAGCTGATTGACATTGAAGGCACTCCGTTTGATTTCCGCACACCCAAGACAGTCGGTCGCGACATAAACGCTGATAATTATCTTCTTCACTACGGCAAGGGGTATGATCAAAACTTCATGCTCAATCCGGATGGAACCGTCGCGCTTGCTGCTGTAGTAAAGGAGCCTGAATCGGGACGTGTCATGAAGGTATACACAAATCAGCCTTGTGTTCAGCTTTATACGGGCAATACAATCGATCCCACGGAGCTTCCCTTCAAGGGAGGCGTTCCAAAGCAGCCGTATGCGTCACTCTGCCTTGAAACGCAGCATGCGCCTGACGCACCCAACCATGATGTATACGTAGGAGAAAACTACGAATACAAAGAGGATGTGACACTCTCTCCGGGAGAAGTTTACGACTACACGACAGTGTACGCTTTTTCTGCTGAATAAAATAACATATCGGAGGTAACAGATGAAAGGACGTCTCTCGAAAATTCGTGAATATGTACCGACAGTCCCGCTGATTCTTTATATTCTCGCCTTTGCTGCGCTGATTATCCACATAATCAGCATAAACTCGGCTGTTTTCGCGGACTTTTTCAACATTCACATATCATCATTTTTCAGAGCGCTCCTTTCATATGTTACAGGATGGCTTCCCATATCGGTGGCGGAGACAATTATCCTCTCCATACCGATTTCCTTCGCAGCCGTTATAATTGTCGTTGTCCCGAAGGCAAGCGAGAGCACTAAGAAAATGTGGCGCTGCTCGCTTTCAATACTTTCTGTTGTGGCATATCTCTATGCTTCGTTTGTCTTCACGTTTGCCACAGCATACTGGGGCTCTTCCCTTGAAGAAAAGCTCGGCATGACAGACAGAGCGGTATCCGCGGATGAGCTATATGAAACGGCTAACACACTGATTGATATAGTCAATGAAACGGTTGACGACATCCACTTCACATCTGAAGGATATTCCATAATGCCGTATTCTCACGGTGAGCTTGTATCATTACTGAATGACGCATACAGCAGCATCGCCGATAAATATGACTTTATCCCTCACCTTCGCTCAAACGTAAAGCAGGTAGTATTAAGCGTCCCTATGACATACACTCATATAATGGGCGTTTATACCTTTTTTACGGGTGAGGCGAATCTCAACACCAATTTTCCGGATTATACACAGCCATATACTGTTGCTCATGAGATGTCTCATCAGCGAGGCATAGCTCCTGAGGACGAGGCTAATTTTATGGCTTTCCTTGTATGCATGGAAAGCAACGACGCTTATATCAGATACAGCGGCGCACAGAATCTTTTGGAATACGTGCTTTCGTCACTAAGAAAAGCCGATTCATCCCTTTACTCAGAGTGCTGGTATGCGCTTGACTCAAAGGTTCGCGGCGAAATGACAGCCTTTGATGACTTTTACGAAGAGTATTCAAAAAATGTAGCCGCAACTGTCACGAGCACCATAAACAACACCTATTTAACCCTTCAGGGAACTGAAGGCTCAAAAAGCTATAATCTAGTAACCGACCTCGCGGTTGTATATTTCTGCGACGGTTATTATGATGCGGATAATTGATTATCACGCAAAGACCTCAGTCTGAATATATTATAAGGGCACACGTTTCATAAAAAAACGCACTTTTGACTTATACGAGATATGAGAAAAGCGCATACTACAGGTGAAAATCATCAAGATTGCGCCTGTTTGCCGCGCCAAAACTGTGCATTTTTTTGTCGAATGTAAACATTGTTAAAAAGACGCGGTGAACGCTTTATTTTAGCGCGCAAATTTGGTATAATATATGCGTATGAGCGCCACTCGCGCTGAATTAAATTGATTATTACACGGGACACCGTCCCGATTATATATGTCCCATTGGAGGCGATACTATGGAGAAATTTGTCATTAGCGGCGGTACGCCGCTGCGTGGCAATGTAAATGTCAGCGGTATGAAAAATGCCGCTCTGCCTATTATTTTTGCAACAGTACTTGTTAAAGATAAATGCCGTCTTGAAAACATACCCAACATCAGCGATGTTGCGACATCGCTTAAAATACTCCGTGGCATGGGAGCGGATGTCAAGGTTACCAGACCTACAACCGTCGAGATAGATACAACACACTTGGTTGGATCAACATCGGAATACGAGCTTGTGCGGAAGATTCGCGGCTCATATTATCTTTTGGGCGCAGAGCTCGGACGCTTCGGCGCGTCGCATACTGCGTATCCGGGAGGCTGTGATTTCGGTACACGACCGATAGACTATCATATAAAGGGATTTGAAGCGCTTGGCGCGGAATTTTCCGTTGACAACGGATACATATCATTGAGAGCGCCACTTGGCGTTCGCGGGAACGCTATTTATGTTGACGGTGTGTCCGTCGGCGCAACAATCAACATAATGCTCGCGGCTGTCTTGGCAAAGGGCATAACAACCATAGACAATGCGGCGAAGGAGCCCCACGTCGTTGATGTAGCGAATTTCCTCAATACATGCGGCGCACGCATAAGCGGAGCCGGAACGGATATGATAAAAATCAGGGGTGTTGAGTCTCTTCACGGCTGCACATATAAAATCATTCCCGATATGATTGAGGCGGGAACCTGCATGATTGCTGCTGCCGCAACATTGGGGCATGTCAGAATCAATAATGTAATACCGAAGCATCTTGAGTCGATTACCGCTAAACTCATTGAGATTGGCGTAAAGGTCGATACATTTGATGACTACGTTATCGTGTCAGGCGACGGCAAATACAAAAAAACCTCAATCAAAACGCTTCCTTATCCGGGATTTCCTACGGATTTACACCCTCAGATGGCACCCCTTCTCGCTATCGCTGACGGAGTAAGCTATATAAAAGAAACAATATGGCCGAAGCGCTTCCGATACGTTGACGAGCTGAAATGCATGGGCGCGAATATCAAGGTTGAAGAAAACATGGCGATTATTGAGGGCGTGAAATCGCTCTCTCCCGCGGGTGTCAAGGCGGTAGACTTAAGAGCGGGCTTTGCCGTGCTCATAGCGGGTCTTATGACAGAGGGCACAACCGAAATATACAATATCCAGTATATTGAGCGTGGATACGAGGAGCTTGTTCCAAAGCTCACGGGTCTTGGCGCAAAAATAAAAAAAGTCACATCTCCCGACGATGCATCCGTCGAGAAAATGGCAAATTGAATTTTAAAAAGGACGTAGAAAATGGGAATATTCAATCATAAAGACACCGAAAACGAGAGCCTGACCGAAAATGAAGGTGCAGGCGAAACGACATCAGCTTCGGATAAGATGACAGCCACAAAGCAAACGCTTGTCAATGATCTTATCGATTACGATATCGAAATTGCGAGGTTTTTCTTTGACATTGGAATGTACTGCGTAGGTTGTCCCGCCTCATACGGCGAATCAATCGAGGACGCCTGCGCTGTTCACGGCGTGGATGCGGACGAGCTCGTTGAAAAGATAAATGAGTACATCGCCGCAAAAAACACTGAGAACTAATATATAAATACGGAGGATTACCGCCGTTATGCGGAGCGGAAATAGAAAATCGGTTTGCGGTCTTATTACGGCGGGCTTTTTATATAAATTTGTCATTGTCGCCGCGCCTTTATAGAGCAGCACAATATATTCGCAGCGGTTCGGCTTTTGCGGACATTGGGACCGACCACGCATATCTGCCGATTTACGCGATCCTTTCACATAAATGCACCTTTGCTGTTGCCTCCGATATCAATGAGGGTCCGCTTGACCGCGCAAGGGTTAACATTGAGTCATATGGTCTCACTGACTGCATAAAATGCGTTTTGACCTCCGGGTTTGACGGTATAAGCGGCTTTACCGATGCCGCCTTATGCGGAATGGGCGGAGATTTGATTTCCGAGATAATAAAAAAAGCCGGGCACACTGTCGCTCGCGACGGCGTCAGACTCATTCTGCAGCCTATGACGCATCCTGATGCTGTGAGAGCGTGTATTCTGTCGCTTGCTTTAATATCGTCGAGGAATACACCACCATTGACCTTGGCAAATACTACACCGTAATATGCGCCGACTATGACGGAGTCGTGCGAAGCGCCGACGAATTTACTTATATGTACGGCGACTTTAACATAAAGCGCTTTGAGTCTTATGAGGTTCGCAGCGGCTTTCTGACGCATGAATGCTCCAAGCTTGAGAGAATAATCAAAGGGAAGAGCACATCGAAAATTGATACGTCTCATGAAAAATATATGCTTGATAAGCTGTATGAGCTATTGCGAAAGGAATGATAAACATCAAAAAGAAATTTTCAATATCAATGTCACGCACCCATATGATAATGATAAGCTTCCTTGCCGTCATTTTGGCGGGAACGCTCCTTTTAATGCTTCCTATATCCACAAAGACAGGCGAAACCACAACCATAAAAGGGGCGCTTTTTACCTCAACCTCAGCCGCGTGCGTCACAGGTCTGGTCGTATACGATACATGGACACACTGGACGCTTTTCGGTCAGCTTGTCATACTCACGGAAATACAAATCGGCGGGCTTGGCTTTATCACAATCGGAATGTTCGCCATGATAATGCTGTGCCAGAAAATCGGTCTTGGCAGCCGCGAGCTTATACATGAAAGCCTCAGCACACTCGGAATAAAGGGAAGCGTTCGCCTTGTGCGCCGCATAGTTTTCGGAACGCTCATATTTGAAGGCATAGGTGCTCTAATCCTTTCGTGCCGCTTCATCCCCGAAATGGGCGTGAAAACGGGAATATACTACGGAATATTTCATTCAATCTCCGCCTTTTGCAACGCCGGGTTTGACCTTATGGGCTATAAAGAGCCCTATTCCTCGTTCACATCATACGTCAGCGACCCGATTGTCAATATTGTAATAATGGCGCTTATAATCATAGGCGGAATCGGCTTTATCGTATGGGAGGACGTGCTCGTCAATAAGTGGCGAATCAAAAAATATCGCTTCCAATCAAAAATTGTACTTCTGACACCGGCGGTTTTGCTTGTCGGCGGAACGCTCCTCTTTCTCATAGCTGAAAATGACA
>JAJQHI010000029.1 GCA_021199825.1 Bacillota bacterium | reverse complement strand
ATGCACTCCTTATCGGAAACAGCGATGTCGCCCGATACCATGTAGTGGTCACCGATGAGGGCGAGCTGCTCTGTGCAGTCCGCGTTCCACCATGACGTGCTAAGATCGATGTAAGAAATCTCATCAATGTTGAGGCAGTAGCCGGCACCTGTTGCTGTGCACGAATACGGCATGTTGTTGAACACGATGTCGTAGTTCGTCGTTCCGGAGTCAACATCCGTCTTCATGAGCGAATAGATGTCAGCTCCGAGGTCGTCCTGATACATATCGACTGTTACGCCGAGAAGCTCTTCAACCGCTATTCCGCGGTCGTAAAGCGCCTGCTCGCGGGCATCGTCCGACGGTTCGTCAAAGTCGGTCGTGCCGTAGTTGTAGGTCAGGTCTGTATGGCAAAGAATTGTGAATGTCCTGCCTGAGTAAAGATCGTTTTCCGCAATGTCAAACGTCTCTGCCTCAGCCGAGTCACCGGTGTCATCGCCTGCTTGTGTGTCGCCTGTGCCGTCGCCTGCCGCCGTTGTGGTTGTACCGTCATCCGCGGTGTCCTGACATGCAGCCAGCGCCAAGGGAACGATAACCATCAGAAGCGCAAGCAGCGCGCACATGATTTTCTTCATTTTCATTGAAGCAATCCTCCGTAAAATTTGCGCCAAGCTTATCGGCGCATTTATGTACCTCATATTGTACGCCTCGTGAGTTAACAGACCGTTTCCTAATCGTGAACTATCTATAAATTATGCGCCGGTTATCACTTTTTTATCAGATAATCGTCACCTGGCGGCATTTTTATCGTACAAAACCGCAAAAAAAGACGCCGCCTTTTAGTGGCAGCGTCTGTTTTGAAAATCGAATAATTATGTAAGCTTTGAAAGCGATTTTTCGATTGCTTTGTTAATGGATTTGCTCAGTGACGCGTAGAGCGTAGAGGGGCTTGCTCCCGATGTTGAAAGGGAAGTCTTAGCGCTGCCCCAGTCAAAGAACACGCCGAGGTCATAGCAGCGGTACTCGAAGATGATGTCAAGCATTGCTGCCGACTCCTCATCACGCGAAAAGCGCGACTGAAGCTGTACTTCGTAGTAAGCGGGCGTCAGGTATTCCTGTCCGTAGTAAGCGAGAGCCTCTGTAACGATTCCGACAAACTCGGTGTCGCCGTGCGTAAGCTCAACCGTCATAACGCTTGCGTTGTATGCGATGTACGAATAGTAACGGTCGATATCAGATGAATACTTAGGATAGGGAATGATACCGAAATCATATTCGCTTTCACGGTATTCCATCGCAAACGCGATAACCTCTGTTCCGAAGAGCGTCTGACCCTGCTCAAGAGATGTTGAGATGAATTCAACGTTATCAGCCGATACGACGTCTGAGTTGTCCATGAGCTCCTGGATCTGCGTGTAAACCTCAACGAATTCATCGGTTCCCCATGAAACCGTCGGGTAGCCTGTCGAGTCGAGGGTTATGAGCTTAAGTCCTGCGGACTCCCAGCTCGCGGCGTAGTTTTCGCTGTGTGTGCAAAGACCGTAAATATCGCCCGAATCACGCGTTCCGTTTCCGTTTTCGTCGCGGTCAGCGGTGTCAGCCATCTGCATCATCTTATCCCATGTCCACTCGTTGTTGTTTACGAGGTCATAGGGAGATTCGAGGTTATTCTGCTCGATGAGGTCAGTCAGGAAGTAAACAACCCAGATGCACTCCTTGTCGTTTACGGCGATATCACCGCCTATCATGTAGTGGTTTCCGCCAAGCGCGAGCTGCTCCGTGCAGTCCGTGTTCCACCATGACTTGGTGAGATCTATGTACTCAATCTCATCGATGTTGTAGCAAAGTCCGGCACCTGTTGCCGTGCACGAATAGCCCATGCTGTTGAAAACAATGTCGTAGTTCGTCGTTCCGGCGTCAACGTCCGTCTTCATGAGCGAATAGATGTCACCTCCGAGGTCGTCCTGAACCATTGTAACGGTTACATTGAGAAGCTCCTCAACCGCAACTCCGCGCTCGTAAAGCGCCTGCTCGCGCGCGTCATCCGACGGCTCATCAAAGTCGCACGTACCGTAGTTATAGGTAAGGTCTGTGTTTGAGAGCATTGTGAATGTACGCCCGTCGTAGTCGGTTTCCGGCAAGTCAAGCGTTTCCGTGACCTCGTCCGCTGTGGAGACGTCTCCTGCCGCCGTGTCACCTGTGCCGCCCTCAGCCGCCGTAGTTGTCGCGTCCGTGTCCGCTGAGTCAGAGCATGACGCCAGCATGACGGGAACAGCAACCATGAGCAGCGCGAGCAGCGCACACATGATTTTCTTCATAAAATTTTACCTCCGTATTTGCGCTGTGCGCATTATAGTAGCATATCATATTATACACGCGAAAACGCCAGAATGTGTTGAGCGGTTGTGAATTTAAAGTAAACCTTGCCTCGCCTCAGATAATAATTGCGAAAAGAATTCGGAGCGTTCACGGTGCCGCGCAGCATATATATTGCGGAATAAAATAAAGTGCGTTTGCAAGTGCGTTTGCACTTGACAAAAGGCTGTATGTTTAGTAAAATGAATATATCAATAAAGAGGATGCCCGGACTTTGCGGGCGTTCGGATACGGAGAAATCAGCAATGAACAGAATACTTGAAAAGCTGTCGGAAATCGGCATTGTGCCGGTTATAAAAATTGACGACGCGAACGACGCGGCGCCCTTAGCCCACGCGCTATCTGACGGCGGGATTCCCGCCGCTGAGGTGACATTCCGCACATCGTGCGCCTCCTCAGCGATAATTGCCATGCGAGAGGCTTGCCCTGACATGATTGTAGGCGCCGGGACTGTTGTAACGGTGGCGCAGGCTGATGAGGCGATTGCCGCGGGTGCGCAGTTTATCGTGTCGCCGGGCTTTGATCCTGCCGTGGTGAGGTACTGCATATCGCGCTCGATGCCGGTGCTTCCCGGATGCGTGACGCCTACGGAGATAATGGCGGCAATGAATATCGGGCTTGACGTGGTGAAGTTTTTCCCGGCGTCCGATTTCGGAGGCGTTAAGACGATAAAGGCGCTTTCCGCGCCCTTCGGGCAGATGAAGTTCGTCCCGACGGGAGGCGTAAACGAGAATAATCTTGAGGAATATCTCTCGCAGTCCTCGGTCCTCTTCGTCGGAGGCTCATACATGGCAACGGGTGCGATGATTTCTTCGCATGACTGGCAGAGCGTTGCATCCAAATCACGCGCTGCCGCTGACGTTGTAGCTCGTGTGAGAGGGTAATGAAGACGAGCAGGGGGACTTTTTGAAAAAAGTCCTCCTGCACCCCCCAAAAACTTTTAAAAGGGGGAATAGGTTTGCTCTGGATGAAGCAGGGCGGTAAATCGAAGAAATAAAAAATCAGCATCACAGCGCATTGAGTGGTGCTGTTTTTTTCTTCGACTTATCGCTTCACCTCATCTCAGCCTATTATAGTTCCCTTTTTAAAAGTTTTTGAAAGGGGCTTGGGGGGGGGAAACTTTTTGAAAAAAGTTTCCCCCTGTTCGCCCCGCCAGTTACCACTCAATCCCAGATACGTTGTATACACCGTCCTCGCCTGATGCGGCATATGAAACCGTAACGGTGTCGCCGACCTCAAGCGTTATCTGACGCACGGAGAGGGAAATGGAGGCGACGAAAAGCCCGTCCGCGTCCTCAAATTCGTAGATAAACACCGTCGTGCCTGAGATTTCGGCTGTCGATATTGACGCAATTTTCGATGTGAGCGACAACGTGTCATCCCCTGTGGGTTCGTCGGCGATTTCAGCGCCTATAGTCTCAAGATAAAGCAAGCGCGCCTCGTCAAACGTCTCGGAGACGACAACCTTCGTGTAGTCGGCGATATTTGAAAGCGCATACCTGCGTATAAGCCCCGCGTTGTCCTTGAGCACCATGAAATATGTCGGCTCGCCGCTGATGTTTACAACCGTGGGGAAGGACGCGTCGTATCCGAGATTCTGCACAACGCCCTCGGCGGCGCTCTGAGCGGATGATTCCTCAGCGCCCGCGCAGGCGTAATACGTTATTGTCCCCGTGCTCGGCGAGAGCAGCAGGAAGCCTATGTTCGACTCCGCTCCGTTCGCGGGCGAGAGCCCGACATAGAATACAACCTCCCCGCTTGAGGTTATCGCCGTGTTGTATCCGTCATAGCTGTAGCCGTAATCGTATTCGTCGTCGTAGTATCCGCTGTAATAGTATGACGTGCGGTATACTCCCGTCTGCGAGAATGCGTGATTGAACCACCCGTCAACAAATTCGTAGTGCCAGTATGCGGCTGTTGTGAGATATTCAAGGCTGTAAGCGTGGTCAACCCATTCGGGAATGTCCTCGCCGGCATATTCCGTGCTCTCTCCTGTGCAGGCGTCCGTGATGACAAACGCTGTCTCTGACATCGCGCCGAAAAGTCCGACCCTTGCCGTCCTGACGGAGGTTATCCAGTATGGATTCCCGTCGTCGTCAATCTCAAAATAGCTGTCGCCGAAAATATATGTCGGGTACTGCGCGCGCAGATGGCGCGTTAAGTCGTATGAAAGGTACGCGTCGGGGGAGTATAGCATTGGAGATGACGTGCTGACAAGCGTCGCCTCCTGTGTCACCGCGTTCACAAGAACGTATCCTGGAAGCCCCACAGACGACGCAGAGCACCACTTGAAAAAGCCTGAGTAGCATACGGATGAGATGCGGTAATACGTCCCGCCGTACTCGATTAGATTGTATTCGTCGTCAACCTCGTACCATGACGCGTTCTCCGCTGTCGCCAAGGTCCTGTCGCCGACGCTTTCCGCCGTCTGCATGTCAACTACGGCGAGGGATGAAAGCGATTCCGCCTCCGATATGTCCGCGTCAAAGTCTCCCGTCTCAACAAAGATTAAATCCGAATACGACGACGCGTTGAATATGGTCGATGAGAAAAGCCCGCCGAATATGAGGATTATTAAGACCGCGAGCATGGCGATTCCAAGCGCCTTCAGTACATTTTTCTTGCGCTTGGAGATTGTCCCCTTTGTACCGCCGAATGCGTCAAAGCCTGTCATCAGAAACTCATGTGCCACACGAGCGCCGTCTGACGCAAAGGCGATTGATTCTGTCGCCAAAAATAACGCCAATACAATCAGAATGTATACCCACATCCCGACCGAGCTGATGTTCCACGCAGGAAGCGTGAAATAGTAAATCACCGCTGATATCATAGCGGCAATCGCTGCCGCGATAATTACGGGGATAGCGCCGTTCCTTTTTTCGTTTGTTTTCATAATTGTTTGTTCCTTTCGCCCGAACTTTTTGCTCGGATGATTTGATTATATCATAAGGTCGCGTGATTGTCAATAGGTTTCCGCGAAAAATTTTCGTAAAGGCTTCGGTGGCATTGTTAAAGGGGGGACTTTTGCAAAAGTCCCCCCTTTTTAACGTTTCTCATCGCCCTCAAGCAGCATAAGCAGCCTGTCAAACTCGGCGGGGCGCGGCGCGTCAAATTCCATCACCCTGCCACAGCTCGGATGCGTCAGCGTCAGGTGCCTTGCGTGCAGACACTGCCCGTCGAAAAGCTCGCGGTGCTCGCGCTCGAATCTCGTCCTTCCCGCGCCGTAAACCTCATCCCCCGCGACAGGATGGTGAATATACGCCATGTGAACGCGTATCTGATGCGTCCTGCCCGTGTGAAGTCGGCACTCGACGTGCGAAAAACGCTCGCCGCCGCGGGATGAAAGATGAGCGAGAACCTTGTAGTCCGTTACGGCACTCTTCGCGCTCTTTGACGCTGGAAGCGCTGCCATTTTGACGCGTGCGTTCGGGTCGCGCCCTATGGGCACGTCAATCCTCCCCTCGTCGTCCTTCGGAGCGCCTACTAAAATCGCCTCGTATATGCGCCTCATTGAGTGCGTCTGCAGCTGCTCCGAGAGGGATATGTGCGCCGCGTCGTTTTTCGCCGCGCATATAAGCCCCGATGTCTGCCTGTCAATCCTGTGTACAATTCCGGGGCGCAGAACGCCGCCGATGCCGGAAAGACTGTCACCGCAGTGGTAAAGCAGCGCGTTTACAAGCGTTCCGCTCTCGTTTCCCGCGCCCGGATGACATACCATCCCCGACGGCTTGTTGATTACTATAATGTCCTCGTCCTCATATACGA
>JAJQHI010000129.1 GCA_021199825.1 Bacillota bacterium | reverse complement strand
TACCGCGACCACCGAGATCTACACAGTCTAATTCGTCGTCAGCTTCAGATGTTTATAAGAGACAACCACTAACCACTAATCACTAACCACTAACCACTAACCACTAACCACTAACCACTAACCACTAACCACTAACCACTGCAAATATTACTATTGAATCTGCGATTCAATAGTAATATTTGCCGGACTACATAAAAACGTGTTTCGCACGTTTTTATGTACATCCTATTATACCACTTTTTTGCCATTTTGTCAACCCCAATTTGAACATTTGTTCACGGATTCGCAGAGAAATTTTGAAACAAACGTTCGTTTTCCTTATGCAGTTTGCCGAAAACGGACCTTTTCACGGAAAATATGCCCGAAAGTGTAACATATTCCGATGCCTTCCCCACCATTGAGGCGAGAACGCGAAAGCATAAAGCGCCCCTCAGCGAAAAACCGAAGGGCAGCATGCGCACTTGCGCATATGCGCATATTCGCTCATTTATTCGAAAACACGCTTTCAATCACCCTTTGGCAGTCGGCGGGCGAATACCGCCACCTGTCGATGTGACCTGTCCTTTCGGGGTCGATGAAATACACGGGCGGGCAGAGATCTCGCAGCAGCTCACCCCTGTATGCGCCGACAAGCGCGAGCTTTATTTTCATACGCGAGGGCGTGATGCTCTTTATGTATACCGCCGCCGTCTCACCCACGCCCACGCCTGAACGCGGGTCTGACAGCCCCGTCAGATTGGGCGCCAGCTCAACAAAAATACCGTAGTCCTCAATTGAGCGCACAATGCCCGACACCGTCTGCCCAACCTCAAACCGCGCCGCGTTTTCCTCCCACGTACCGAGAAGCTCACGCTGCGAGACGTTAATTCTTCCATTTTTTGCGTCAATCCCGCTTACAACGACGTAAATCCTCGACGAAACGGACAGCCTTTCGGACGGATGGGAAATTCTCGACACAGAAATCGCGTCAACGGGCAAAAGCGAGACAATCCCGCACCCAATATCAAGAAACGCGCCGAACCTTTCAATATGCGTAACTGTCGCGGGAATAATATCGCCGGGCACAACGCCGGACAGGTAATATCGGACGCATTTTCTCTGCGCGTCGCGCCGCGAGAGGTACGCGGTTGGCGGTGATGTGGTCGTATCAATATCGCGAACGCAAAAGCAGACGGGGCGACCGACCCGCGTGACAACGGCGACCTCGCGTATTTCCTCTCCCGCTCCGGCGAGCGCCGCCTCGCGCCTTTCAATAATCCCCACAGCGCAGCCAAGGTCAACCCTCAGCGAAAAATCCCGCGAATCGCACATAACGGCGGGCGCCTCACAGACAGCTCCCGTCCTCATGGCGCGCTCAAGCCCCGACAGCGAGGAAATATATGCGCGGTTCTCCGCGCGGTGCATTATCCTCCCCTCAGGGAGAAATTTTGTGTTTTCAATCGGCATAAGATAGAACCTTTCCTTTAAACGATTTGTCCGTACACTATATGCGCGGAGGATGGAATTTAGTATTATGAGGCATCGGGGCGCTGCCCCGAACCCTGCCAAGGAAACTTTTGGAAAGGTGAATATATCGGGCGCAGGCGTTTGTGAGCGCGTCGTGGCGCCGATTGTGGTGATTTTAAGGTATAACACCTTATATAAGGTCACAGCGCTTAAAATATCTTGTGATTTTGCCCGAATGCGGCGAAAATGCGCGCCCTTTTCGGATTATTTTTTTCAAATCCCCTTGACACGCAGTCAAAGGTATAATATAATTAAATCAGAGAAAGCAAGCTCAAAGCAAAGCTTTCATCAAAATTAATCAAACGGAGGTCTCCCATGTCAGATGTAATATACACCTTGATGTCCTTTTTCCGGCAATTCGTCGAAGTCGCTCTAATCTCCGTTCCGTTTGTGACGGCGGTCTTCATGCTCATCTGCCTTTTCGGCGCGCCCTTGACCAAAAAGCGTGTCATAGCCGCTGTGCTTTTCCTCCTCGCAATAGCCGCGACCATATTCGCCGTCTATATATCCGGCATAGATGAAGTCACCGCGGCGCTTGAAAGCGACAAGGGCGGCATTGATGGTCTTAGCGACAGCGCAGTTATTTTCGATTGGCTGTTCATATATTTCGCCTCCATCGGGCTTGAAATAATCGCCTATCAGGTGATAACGTATTTCTTTATCAACAAGCCACGCCGCCGAGAAAGCCTCCCCTTCAACCTCGCTCTTCTGATAATGGTCGCTGTGGAATTCTTCCTGTGCTTTATAGCCGCCGACAGCCATGACTTTCTCATCCCGCACACCCTTGCGTTCCTTTTATCGCTGCTGATTATCACAGTCGAGATAATATATCTCATCTCATCCCTGCTTCACAAAAAACATGAAAAGCCCGCCCGGAGCGCACGAGCACAGAAAGCAATCGCCCTCACCGCGCTGATTTTGGCAGTTGTCATGACCTTTATCATTTCCTATGATTGGTTCATGTCAGACCTTCCCGATGAGGGAATGTCATATATCATCCGACAGCTCCAATTCATTTTCCTAGGGGGCTGTGTTCTCTTGCTTGAGCTCATCGCCTACCAGGTACTGTCATATTTCTTCATAGACGGCTCAAGCCCCGCGGAATACCGCGACTATGTTTTAGCCCTTCTCATAACAGCCGTCATCGGGATTGCTGTCTCCCCGACCTACATACTTCTTTTCCCCGCCGTATGTGTCATCCTCGCCGTCGAAGCAGCCTACCTCATCTCGTGGATAAGACACCGCAAAAAAGACAGCTTCCTCACCCTACAAAATAACCCGCAATAAAAAAAGCGCCCTCCGGCGCTTTTTTATTTTGTTTACTCCGCCGCCTTCAGCGACTCCGCCATGTTTACGTTGTCAATCCGCGAGCGCATGATCCACCCGACAATGAGAGTGAACGCAAGGCAGAGCGCCGCCGCGTAAAAGTAGCTCGGAAGCTCAATTCTCACGTCAAACGTAATAAGGCTCACCTTGATTTGATCCATTACATAGCTGTGCAGCAGCATGCCGAGCGGAATACCCAGAATCACTCCGAAAAGCGAGAGAATGAAATTCTCGCGCAGCACATACATCGCCGTCTCGCCGCGGTAAAAGCCCAGCACCTTCAGCGTCGCTATCTCGCGTATGCGCTCGTTAATGTTAATGTTTGTGAGATTGTAAAGCACGATAAACGCGAGAATGCCCGCGCAGACAATTATAAGCACAAGCACGTAATTCATGCTTGAGAGTATGCCCGAAAGCGTCGTCTTCATGGACTCATTCGCGGAGGTTGATGACACCTCACCGAGTCCTCCGATGTGGGCGCTCACCTCGTTCGGGTCGCACCCGTCAGCTATTTTGACAAACGCCGTGTTATATTCAATCTCACCGCCGAAAATCGTCTCATAGTCATCGGCGTTTATGTAAATATAGCTGTATATGAAGTTGACGTAGCAGCCGCTGACAGTGAGCCTGTGCTGCACGCCGTCATATGTGACGTAGATTGAGTCTCCCACGTCAACGCCGAGCGATTCGGCAAGCCCCGTGTTTATCACCGCGTACCCTGATGCGGGCAGCGACACTCTGTTCCCGTCCTCATCCCTCATAACAACAAAATCCGATATAGCGTTTGACTCAGGCGCTATTAAGTATACGGATGAGGTCGAGTCCTCTGAGCTGACGTCCACAGACGTTTCATATACGAACACAGCGTCCGACACCTCGTCCCCGCACATATCGGCAAAGCCGCCGCGCAGCTCCTCGTCAGCCGAATTTTTAAACGTCACCTCAATATCGTATAAGCATATGTTTTCGTATTGGTCGGAGGCAATATTCTCAATCGAATCGACAATTCCGAACCCCGTCACAAGCAGCGCCATGCACCCGCCTATCCCGACAACCATCATAATCAGGCGCTTCTTGTACCTGAATATGTTCCTCGCCGACACCTTATGCAGAAACTTCATCGGCTTCCATATAAACGGGATATACTCAAGGAATATCCGCTTGCCCGCCTTCGGGGATTTCGGGCGGATAAGCTCTGCCGGCACCTCGGAAAGCGAGGACTTGCACGTCATCACCGTCACCAAAACGGACGCCGCGATGTAAATCACAAACGACGCCGCGGAAAGCGCAGCATCAACCATATAAACAATCGGGCGGTAGAAATCGTACATCATATCATATACTATCCACAGCACCTTCGGGAAGAGCCACGAGCCGAAAAATATACCGAAAAGGCTGCCAAGCACCGCCGCTATAACCGAGTACCATATGTACGTTGACATAATCGACAAATCGGAAAGCCCCAGCGCCTTGAGCGTGCCTATCTGTGTGCGCTCTTCGTCCACCATGCGCGTCATTGTCGTAATGCATACGAGCGCCGCCACAAGCAGGAAGAACAGCGGGAACACATTTGAAACAGCCTCAACTATCGTCGTGTCGTTGTCAAAGTTCGCGTATCCGATGTTCTCGCTGCGCGTGAGATTGTACGTTGTCGGATATTCGAGCGCCTCAAGCTCAGCCCACGCGTTCTCGACCTCTGCGACCCCCTCATAATATTCGCTCCAGCCATCGTCAAGCATCTGACGCGCCTCATCAAGCGCCGCCTTCGCCTCGTCAAGCTCAGCTTTAGCCTCATCAAGCGTCGCTTTAGCCGCCAGAAGCTCTTCAGCGCCCGACTCATATTCGGAAAGTCCCGCCTCGTATTCGGAAAGCCCCTCCTCGTATGAGGTCTCGCCCGACTCATACGCCGCCAGATTTATCCCGTAAGTAACCCTCGCGTCGTAATATTCGCTCCAGCCGTCCTTAATCTCGGCGTTCGCCTCATCAAGCTGCGCCTTCGCAGTCTCAAGCTCGGTCTCCGCCGTCTCAAGCGTCTCTGCCTGCTCGGCAAGCGCCTTCTCGGCAGCCTCAAGCGCCGCGTTTCCCTCCTCAAGCGCCTCTCCCGTCAGCTCGTTGTCCTCAAGATACGCGAGCGCATCCTCATATACGCCGTATATGTAATCATATATCGATTTCGCCATCGAATACTGCGCGTACGCGGAATTGTACTCAGTCTCAGCCGATGAAAGCGCCCCCTCAGCAGCCGTCAGTTCATCCTTCGCCGTCTCAAGCGCCGCCTCGGCAGCCTCAAGCTGCGCCTTCGCGTCGTCAAGCGTCACCCGCGACTCATCAAGCGTCACCTTCGCGTCATCAAGTGTCGCTTTAGCCTCCTCAAGCTCTTCGGCGCCCGCCTCATATTCGGAAAGTCCCTCCTCATATTCTGAAAGACCCTCCTCGTATTCGGAATAGCCCTCCTCATATTCGCTCTCGCCGTCAAGAAGCTCCGATTTGCCGTCCTCCAGCTCCGTCTCAGCCTCGGTTATCTCCTCCTCTGCCTCAGAATAAATATCATTATATCTAAGCTCAGCACGCTCCTCCAAAAGCGCGGTCAGCTCGTCCTCATACTTTTCCTCAAGCGCGTCGTATTCGTCGGAATACATCGCCGCCGTCTCGGTAAGATATATATAAATGCTCGTGTAAATCTCGTAATCAAGCCCGCCCGACGCGATATACGCATATGAGGTCACCTTGCCGTTCCCGACCGTCGTCGAGCCGCGCTCATAATTTATGTAAAGCGGTGAGGTCACAACACCCACAATCGTGTATTCCTCATAGACAAACGCATCAAGTGTGTCCTCGTCGTTGTCGGCGGAAATCACAATCGTCTGACCTACTGCCTCCTCGTAATCGTCATAGTACTTCGAATCAATCAGACACTCGCTCTCAGACTCCGGCATTCTCCCCGATATAAGCTCAACCGTATTTACGTTTTCGGGCATAAACATAAACGTGAAGGTCACGTCGTCGCCGGACGCCTCCGTCACAAGCGCGTCCACACTGTACGCTCCCTCCGCGTATTCCACATATGAAAGTGCCGACGTCGCCGAAACGTCGTCCTCAGTCATTCCAAGCGTCGATACAAGCCTGAAATGATACATCCTGTGCTCCGTGAAAAATTCGTCCGCCGTCTCAACCATGGCGGGGCGCGTCGCCCTCAGCCCGACAAAGAATCCCACGCCAAGCGCTATAATCGCCAAAAGCGCCACGAACCGCCCGAAGCTTTTTTTGATTGTGCGAAATAAAATCTTTGTCATACTACCATTCAATATCCTCGACGGGCGTAATGC
>JAJQHI010000115.1 GCA_021199825.1 Bacillota bacterium | reverse complement strand
GATATAGTCCCCCATCGCTGACGATTTTGTCGAATCAAAATCACTCACTCTTGATTTATATACCTGACACCTGTCCGTGAAAAACAGAAGCTCATCGCGATTTTCAGCGTCAGTCAAAAGCAGCACCCGGTCCCCGTCCTTCAGCTTCTGCTCATCGCTCATGCGGTATGACTGCATCGTGATTTTCTTAAAATATCCGCCCGATGTCATGACAGCCTTGCACGGATAATTCGGTATCTCCTCCTCTTCCGCAATTGGCGCCATATCGGATACGGTTATAATCTCAGTGCGCCGCGGCTGACCGTACTTTTTCTTGATATCCTCCAGCTGACTGATTATCTCCGACTTGAGCTTAAGCTCGTCCTCAATAATACCGCGCAGACGCGCAATCTCATCCTGAAGGGACTGTATATCACGAATGCGGTTCAGGATATATTCGCGGTTTAAGTTGCGAAGCTTAATCTCCGCGATAAATTCCGCCTGAACTCTGTCAATCGAGAAGCCCTCCATAAGATTGGGAACAACCTCAGCCTCTTTTTCGGTTTCACGCACAATCTTTATCGCCTTGTCAATGTCAAGAAGGATTTTGCCAAGTCCCAAAAGCAGATGCAGTCTTTCCTCCTTGCGCTCACATTCAAACGTCAGCTCGCGCTTATAACAGACAACACGGAATTTTATCCATTCTTTAATTATCTGCGCAACTCCGAGCTGACAGGGTGAGCCGTCAATCAAAAGCGTAAAGTTGCACTTGAACGAATCCTCAAGAGGCGTGAGCTTATAAAGCTTCTCCATCAGCCTCTCAGGATCAACCCCGCGCTTTAGGTCAAGCGCCAGCTTGAAGCCCGAAAGGTCAATCTCGTCTCTGAAATCCGTCACCTCTTTAAGCTTCCCCTCCGACAAAAGGTCGGTGAGCTTTTTTAGGATAAGCTCAATCGTCGTTGAGTACGGGATTTCGAGAATTTCAAGCGTGTTTGTCTTTTCGTCAAAGCTGTACTTTGCCCGTACCTTGACAGCTCCCGTTCCCGTCTCATATATAGTGCGAAGCGCGGTCTCATCATATACCAGCCTGCCGCCTCCGGGAAAATCGGGCGCTTTTATAATTCCGAGAAGCTCGTCCGTCGTAACATTCGGATTTTTAAGTATCGCAATCGTCCCGTCGCAAACCTCAGCAAGGTTGAATGAGCATATGTTTGACGCCATCCCAACCGCAATGCCCATATTCGGGTTTACAATTATGTTCGGGAAGGTTGTCGGCAAAAGCACAGGCTCCTTCATTGTGCCGTCGTAATTGTCAACCATATCGACAGCGTTTTTGTCTATACCGGAAAATATCTCGGCGCAGAATCGGTCAAGCTTGACCTCCGTGTATCTCGGAGCGGCATACTTCATATCTGACGAATACTGCTTGCCAAAGCTTCCCTTTGAGTCTATGAACGGATGAAGCAGCGAACCGTTTGCGCGCGTCAGCCTCACAAGTGTCTCGTAAATCGAAGCATCCCCGTGAGGGTTAAGCCTCATCGTCTGACCGACCACATTAGCGCTCTTCGTCCTCGCTCCGGTCATAAGCCCCATCTTATACATCGTATAAAGCAGCTTTCTGTGCGCGGGCTTGAATCCGTCAATTTCAGGTATGGCGCGGGACACAATAACCGTCATAACATACGGCATATAGTTTGTCTCAATCGTCTCCGTAATCGGCTGATTTACCGCCTCGGCAGGCGATTCAAATACCCGTTCAATATCGCTTTTCTTCTTCTTTGCCATAAGTAAACCTTCCGACTGCACCCACAGTACCGTTTAAACCTCCACTATCGTGTGATTCGCGGCACGTATGAGCCTGTTGTATATTGCGGGATCAAGACCGTCCCCGCCCTCGCTCGGCGCGTACGAATAGATAACGTCAATCGTCCGCGTCTCGCCTATCCTGTCTGCCTCCCGAAGAGCCGCGAAAAGCCTTTTCGCGTGGGACCTAACGTCATCCGCACCGCCAAGAGAAATCGAGACCCCACCAAAGCCCGCGGAATCCTCATCATAAGAGATAAAAAGACACCTCTCGCCCGCGGCAATTTTCCCTTTTACGTACTCCGTCACCCGCGTACGGCTGCCCTTCAGCAAAAACAGCGGCGTGCGCGGCGCGTAATGCTTATATTTCATTCCCGGTGAGAGAGGTATCTCCCCCTCGCGCAGCCCATCCGCAACCGTCACATCAGACACAACACATAAAAGCGCGTCACGGCTGACCCCACCGGGTCGAAGAATTTTGAGCGAATCCTCGCCAGTCAGGAGCACAACTGTCGATTCAAGCCCAATATCGCACTCCCCGCCGTCAATTATCGCCGACACTCTTCCCATCATGTCATCAGTACAGTGTGAAAAGCGCGTAGGCGACGGTCTCCCCGAAAGATTTGCGGACGGAGCCGCAACAGGCACACCCGCAAGCTCGATAAACCTGTGCGCAACAGGGTGCGAGGGGCACCTTATGCCCACAGTATTACCTCCCGCGGTCACCTCATCGGGGATTATATCGCGTTTTTTCAAAATTATCGTTATAGGTCCCGGCATAAACGCGCGCGCCAGCCTATAATATAGCTTGTTTGTATACGCTATGCTCTCAGCGTCCTCAGGCTTCGCCACATGAACTATAAGGGGATTGTCATGCGGGCGTCCCTTCGCCTCAAATACTGCGTACGCGGCATCAGCGTCATACGCCGACGCCCCAAGCCCGTAAACCGTCTCCGTCGGGAAAATAACAAGCTCACCTCCCCTCAGCATCTCCGCCGCCAAGGAAAGTCCCGCCTCATCTCCTAAGGAAACAAGCAATGTTTTCTTATCAAAAGTCACGTTTGTTCCGACCTCAGCTTTTCAGCTGTATCTGCCGCTGTCAGCGCGTCTATCATCGAATCAATATCGCCGTCAAGAAACGCACTGAGCGAATAAATCGTAAATCCTATTCTGTGGTCCGTAACCCTGCTCTGCGGATAATTGTATGTCCGTATTTTTTGGCTTCTGTCACCCGTACCTATCTGCGAGCGCCTGTCAGCCGCAATTTTTGAGACGCGCTCATTTTCCTTTATCTCGTAAAGCTTGGTTTTCAGCATACGCATGGCAGTTTCCTTGTTTTGAAGCTGACTGCGCTCAGTCTGACACCCCACAGTTATTCCCGTCGGCTTATGAATAATTCTAATCGCCGACTCAGTTTTGTTTATATGCTGTCCGCCGGCACCGCTCGACTTCATCGTTTCAACTATAATATCCGACGGATTGATTTCAATATCACCCGTCTCGTCCGCCTCAGGCAAAACCACAACGGAGGCTGCCGAGGTGTGTATTCTGCCCTGTGATTCGGTTTCGGGGACTCTTTGTACACGGTGCACACCCGACTCAAATTTGAATCTCGAATATGCCCCCTCGCCCGATATCAAAAGCGAAATTTCCTTAAACCCGCCAAGCTCGGTTTCGTTCATGTCAACCACCTTGACATCAAAGCCTCGCTTCTCGGAGTACATGGTGTACATTCTGTAAAGAACCGCCGCGAAAAGCGCCGCTTCCTCGCCTCCCGACCCCGCGCGAATTTCAAGGAGCACATTTTTATCATCATTTTTATCCTTCGGCAGCAAAAGAGCTCTTATCTCATTGTAAAGCACCTCACGCCGCGCCTTTTCCGCCTCAAGCTCTTCCTTTGCCAGAGCCTCAAGCTCAGAGTCGCCGCACGAAAGCATTTCCTCTGCCGATTTTATCGACTCCTCACACCCTTTGTATTCACGGTATTTTTCAATGACAGGAGCCAACCGCTTTCTCTCACGTGAAAGCCTCTTGTAATTATCCATATCGGAGAAGATTTCAGGGGACGCGAGAGCTTCCTCTATCTCGCTAAATCTTCTCTCAGCTTCATTCAGCTTTTCGTCCATCGCTTTATTATGAGCGAGAGAATCCCGCAGTGGCACGGGATTCTCTCCCCATGTTATTGCCTTAAAAATTATTTGTTGAACGCCTTATGCGCAAGATATGCCTCATAAAGGTCAACCTTCGATATAATCTCAAACGGCGCGTGCATTGAAAGAACCGGCACACCGAGATCTATCGTGTCGATATTCTCTTTTGAGATGTACATTGCGACAGTTCCTCCGCCGCCCTGGTCAACCTTTCCAAGCTCAGCCGTCTGCCATACAACGCCCGCGTCATCAAATATCTTGCGTACCTTGTATACAGTCTCAGCAGAAGCGTCGTTTGAACCGCCCTTTCCGCGGCTTCCCGTGAATTTCACAAGCGTCACTCCGCATCCGCACATAGCGCTGTTCATTCTCTCAAATACATCGGCGTAAAGCGGGTCGTGACCTGCGGCAACGTCTGCCGAAAGGCAAAGCGAATGCAGGCGCACAAGAGTTTCATCAGCGCCAAGGCACTTTGAAATTTCGGAAATAACATCCGTAAGATTGCTCGACTGCATACCAGTGTTGCCCTCACTGCCGATTTCCTCTTTATCGGCAAAAATGCACATTACAGTCTTTTCGGGATTCTCAGCCTCAGCCGTAGCCATAAGGATAGGATATGAGCATACCCTGTCGTCATGTCCGTATCCGCCGAGCATAGCGCGGTCAAATCCGATATCACGCGTCTTGTCAGCCGGAACAACGCAAAGCTCAGAGGAGATAAGGTCATTTTCAGTAACGCCATACTTGTCGTTAAGATACTTCATAACTGCAAGCTTAACCCTTTCGTCAGGGTCATTTGTCTTATAAGGGTCATCCTCTGTTGAATATGGGCGGGAGCCTACAAGCACATTGAGTCCCTCGCCTGAGAAAGCGGAATCAAGCGGCTTGCCCGACTGGTCCTTTGAAAGGTGCGGGAGAAGGTCGGTGATGCAGAATACAGGATCTCCCGGCTCATCACCGATTTTAACGTCAACCGACTCACCGTTCTTTTTGACTATCGTTCCGTGAAGAGCGAGCGGAATTGTCGCCCACTGATACTTGCGAATGCCGCCATAGTAATGAGTCTTAAGATATCCGAAGCCGGTATCCTCGTAAAGTGAGTGCTGCTTCAAATCAATTCTCGGTGAATCAACATGAGCGGCTGAAATGCGTATTCCGTTTTCAAGCGGCTCGCTTCCGATAACGAAAGCAATCAAACTCTTGCCGCGGTTGTTGTAATAGCGCTTGTCGCCTGCAGCAACACTGTCGCCGAGATGATACTCGGAAAAACCGTGCGCGATAAGAATCTCAATTCCCGCCTTTACCGCTTCGCGCTCTGTCTTTGAGCTGTCAAGGAACTTTGCGTATCCGTCAGCAAAGTCATACGCCGCCTTGATTTCAGACTCTCCTCTCACCTCATATACGCTTTTCTTTGAATAGAAAAGCTCTTCCTTCATCGCTTTTGTCTTGTCAGACATAAAATGATGTCCTCCTATATGTAAATAAAATTCAATTTGTCAATAATAAAGCTTTTCATACATTTCCGCAGCGTTTTCAAGGTCTGAAACAAGCTCCCGCGTTTCATCATACGGAATGTATGTCAAATTAACGCCGTCAGTCGAATATTCGGCGTTTTCAAGCCACGAATTAACAATATCAACGCCGACAATGTACGCGGCATAAACGGTTCCCCACCTTTCATAAATCCCGTAAAGGTATGAAAGATAATACGTCCCGTATTTGATATTTGTCTCCGGGTCATAAAGCATGCCAGTCTCATGAGCCTCACCCGTGAGATCCGTAAGCATCTCAAAGGTTTCGGGCATAATCTGCATAAGTCCAATAGTCCCAGAGCTTGAAAGCAGACTGCTATCAAACCCGCTTTCTGTTTTTATAGCAGCGTAAACTATATATTCGGGCACACCGTAAAGTGCCGAATATTCGCTCACGTACTCCGCGTATTCCTGCGGATAGTTTTTCTCATCTAGCAGTGTAAGCCCTCCCTCAACGAGAAAACCAATGCAAATTGACGCCGCCAATATGATAATCACGACGGCACTGCGCCAAGCCGCTTTTTTAAATGTTCCCTTTTTCATACTGCAATTTGATTATATATAGCCGCCACCCTGCCGTAAAGCTCATCCGTTCCGCCGTCATTCTCTATGACGTAATCACAGAGCAGGCGAAGCACATCCTCACTTTTTTGTGACATGAGCCTTTTGCGCGCCGCACCCTCCTCTATTCCGTCACGTCTCATAATGCGGGGAATATAAG
>JAJQHI010000161.1 GCA_021199825.1 Bacillota bacterium | reverse complement strand
CGTTTATAATCAGCACGGAATCGGGATTCATCCCGTCAAGCATCTCAAGCTTTGCCTTTGCTATATTCTCACGGCTGCCGAGCATCTCCATATGAGCCGTTCCGATATTCGTTATTACTCCTATGTGGGGGCAAATGGTCCTTGACATTTCGGATATTTCGCCAAACCCGCTCATTCCGCATTCAAAAACGGCGTATTCGGCATCGCACTCTATCTCAAGGGCGGTGAGGGATGTGCCTATTGCGGTATTTTTGTTGCCTGAGGTTTTATGCGTTTTGCGGCGCTGCGAGAGAACCGAATATATAAACTCCTTTGTTGTAGTCTTTCCGACAGAGCCTGTCACGGCAATCCTTTTGACACCCGATTTTTCAATAAACATACATCCAAGCCTCAAAAGCGCCGAAACCGTATTATTAACAATTATAAAGTCGGCTGGAATCGACGCGGCATCCTCGTCGCCCTCGCCGTATTCGGGCATATGCTCCGCTATTATTATTCTGACGCCGCGCCTGAGTTCGTCGGCTATGAAAAGGTGACCGTCAACGCGCTCACCTGTTATCGCGGCAAATATCCCATGCTCTTCTTTTATGCGTGAATCTGTCGTCAGAACAGACTCGCGCCGTCCCCAGCCGCCGTTTTGCTTATGAAGCTCGCCCCACGTTGCCTTCGCTATATCCTCCGCGTCCAGTGAGGTCAAATAAAGCTTTGCATAGTTTTCGTTCATTTCATTCCTTCCTTTTCCGTAAGCCCCGGAGGGTATCCCCTTTCCTAGGGCTTTTAGTAAGAGAGATGTTTTTGTGAATCTATTTTCGCGGACGGGCGCCGCGGGCAGCCTCTGATGCTATTGTCCGCTCATCAAATGCCCTTTTTGCGCCTCCGGAAATTTCATATGTTTCATGTCCTTTTCCCGCCAGTATTATGAGGTCGCCCGCCTTTGCGCTGCCGACGGCGAAATATATAGCCTCTTTTCTGTCCTCAATGACGGTGTAGTTTGTGTATCCCTCCACCCCTGAGAGAATATCGTTTATAATCGCGCGCTTATCCTCACCGCGGCTGTTGTCGGAGGTGACAATCACAAAATCCGCGAGTGTAACGGCTGTCCTTCCCATCAAGGGTCGTTTTGTTCTGTCGCGCTCTCCCCCGCATCCAAAAAGCACAATCAGCCTTTTTTCGGGGTACATAACCCGTGCCGAGGTGAGAAGCTTTCTCATTGCGTCGGGCGTATGCGCAAAATCAATGTATATCTCGGCAGGGAAGGCTTCGGGAAGCTTTACTCTTTCCATTCGCCCGCGAACGCCCTCAAAGCTATACAGAGCGCGCACAGCGAATTCGATGTCAACGCCAAACGCATGGCTTGCCGCTATCGCGTACGCGGAGTTATAGGCGTTATATATGCCGCCCGCGCACTCAGCGCTGCAGCTTTTGCCATATGCTTGGAGCCCATATGATGTCCGTCCGCGAGATGAGGAAATATCATAAACCTTATAATCGCATCCGTCGTCGCTCCCAACCGAAACACCGCCGAATTTATCATACAGGCGGCGACCGTATGCGTCGTCCGTGTTGATTATCCCACACCCCGCCGCATAATCCTCAAAAAGACTTGACTTAACGCGGAAATATTCCTCCATTGTGCCATGCGCGTCGAGGTGCTCAGGCGACAAATTCGTGAAAACAGCCGACCACATTCGTGAGCTTTTCATAACGTGAAGCCCTTCGAGCCTTTTTTGAAGTATTCCCTGCGAGCTTGCCTCAAATACGACCGCCTTTGCCCCGCACCGGCACATATCGCCGAGAATTTGATAAAAAATCTCAGGCGCGGGAGTTGTCATCCCGTCCGCGTCATACTGTGTACCTTCAAATTCAGCGCCCAAGGTTCCGACAATGCCCACCTTGGTGCCGCACTCGGCAAGGATATGGTGCAGCATTGCTGCGGTGGTGGTTTTCCCGTTTGTTCCCGTCACGGCGACAAGATCAAGAGAGGCATTTTCGGCATAAAGCGCCGCGCAGAGCCTTGATTCATCGCCGCGCACGTCCTCGGTGAGGACTGCAGGGATTTTTGGCTTATATTCGCCCAAATCAAGATATGCCCCATATAAAAGCGCAGAGGCACCGAGCGCTTCGGCACAGCGAAGAATGTCCTCCGCACCGTTCTTTTCACGTCCCGGACGCAGCACGAAAAGCTGACCGTGCAAATCCCCGCCGCACGCCGCCGATACCGCGTCAATTTCGACATCCTTTTCGGAAGGGGTCAGGTCTGTATTTGCCAGACCCGACACCTTCAAAAGACGTGAAAGCTTCAAAATCTAAAGTGTTTCCTCCTAATCGGTTATGTCTGTCAGGTGTCTCATCGTCAGCGTGACGACGGTTCCCTCCTCAACTACTGTTCCCGCCTCTACAGACTGCGAGACCACAGTCGCGCCTGTGCTGCTCGTATAGTTGGCAGCTCCGCTTATGCGAATGTTCAGGTTCGCGTTTATAATAGCCTCCATCGCCTCAGTCGCGCTCATTCCCGTGACATTGGGAACGGTGACGGTCTCCTTTTCGGTTTCCGCGGCAGAGTCGCTCATATAAAGCACAACAAATTTTGAAAGCTCGGATACTACCGTTCCCGCAGCGGGCGACTGCGCCGCGACCGTTGAGCCCTCACCAACAACAATATAATTGATGTTGTTCTTCTCAAGGAGTGACACAGCCGCGCTCTCCGTGAGATTCACATAATTTGAAATTGTCGTTTCGATGGACGCCGCCTCATCCTCCGTATACTGCGGCTCATATCCGAGATACGGCAAAATAACCGAGAGAAGCTCCGACACATACGGCGCCGCGACAACTGAGCCATATACGCTGTCTCCCATGGGCTCATCGACCATTATAAGCACCGCAATCGACGCGTCATCAGACGGCGCGAACGCTATGCACGAGCCGACTCGGAGCGTATCCTCGCCGTTTTCGTCAAGCTTATCTCTTTTTTGCGATGTTCCTGTCTTAGCGGCAACCTTATATCCCGCAACATATGCGTTCTTCGCGCCTCCGTTGCCCGATACACCCTCCTCAAGGATTTCTGCGAGCGTCTCGCACGTCTCCTCACTGAGAATCTGGCGCACGCTGTCAGTATCGTATGTTTCAACAACGTTGCCGTCAGAATCTATCACCTCGGATAAGAGGTGCGGGGTGACAAGGTATCCGCCGTTTGCGACCGCCGCTATGGCTCTGAGCTGCTGAATCGGAGTTGTCTTGAACGTCTGACCGAAGGAATAAACGTCAAGGGAAACCTCCGTGAAGTTTTCATACGAATGATAGTATGAAAGCGATTCGCTCGGCAGATCTATCCCTGTCGTCGAGCCGTAGCCAAACATCATAAAGTAGTTATAAAACGCCTCGCGCCCTATGCTCTGTCCTATATTGACGAATGCCACGTTGCACGACTGCTGAAGCGCCTCAGCAAATGAAAGCGTACCGTGTCCCGTAGTTTTATGGCATGAAATCGCGGACGAATACCCGGACACAGTAATTGAACCGGGGCAATAGAACGAGTCGGAGAGAGAAATTGCTCCAAGCTCGAGTCCTATTGAGGAGGTGACAACCTTGAAGGTTGAGCCCGGCTCATAAAGCTCCGTCACGGCTTTATTTGTCCACATCGTATAAAGCAGGTCGTAATACGCGTCAGTATATTCGTCGCTGTCGGTATCATACCCATACGAATCGAGTATTTCCTGATAATAATCAGTCAGCGTGTACGGGTCGTTCGGGTCATAGCTTCCCAGAGTCGCCATGGCGAGAACAGCACCCGTGTTTACGTCCATTACAATTCCGCACACGCGGTTCGCCGCCTCGTTTTCCGTGAGCGTTTCCTCAAGCACCGCCTCAAGCTCATACTGTATGTACGTATCTATTGTCGTGACAATGCTGTAGCCGTCCTCCTCCTCGACATACGTCTCATATGTGTAGGGCATATCGTTGCCCGTTCCGTCGCGGGCGGTTATATATGAGCCTGACGTACCCTCAAGCAAATCATTATAATAAGCCTCAAGCCCGTAAACGCCGTCACCGTCGGAATTTGTGAAGCCCAAGACGTGCGAGGCAAGAGTGCCGTTCGGATAATATCTTTCGCTGCTCGCGGTAAGATAAATCTGCTCGTCAAGACCGTATTCATCTATAAAATCACGCACCAGGTCGGCATCCGTTTTCTCCACCGCCTTGGCAATCACCTCATAATATCTGCCGTTTTTCGCCGCGAGCTTTAATACGCTTGAATATTCCACACCGTAATCCTCGCCCAGAATATCGGAAAGCCCGCGGGCGATTAGCCTATCCATTGGGTACGATGAGATCTCCCCGTCCGCGTCCGTATACGTATACACATTGGACGAATACGTCACGTATGATTTCATTCCGAGGGAATCGGTTTCAGGAGTGTCCTCCGTATCCGTGTTTGTAAAAATATAATCCGAGTCGGAAAGCGAATCTATTATATCCTGAGGCGAGATAAAGATGAGGTATACGGTCTTGTTTCCCGCAAGAAGGTTCATGCTCGAATCGTATATCACGCCGCGTGTCGCGCTCACGGACGTTTCCTTTGTGAGCTGCGTCACAACCTGCTCCTGATAGTAGTCATATGATATGATCTGAAGATTAAAAAGCACCGCGCATATTGCTATCCACAGTATAACAAACACGCCCAGCACCAAAAAAGAGCGCTTTGTTATTGTTGACATCGTATTCAAGCCGTAAAATTCCTCCCTTCCTTTAGATAAAAAGAGTAACGAGCTGTTTTTTCAAGTCTCCTTACTCTTTTACCGTCTTGCTTTGACGCCGCGTTTAACTATATTCGCAGCCTTTGATTCTTATGCGATATGACCCGCCGTTCAGTTGCTGAAAAACTTTGAAAGCTGGCGGCTGAGCGAGCTCAAAAGCGTTGTCGCCGAGCCGTCAAGCTCCGAGTCCTCTGAATTATATATCTCTATGACATCCGAAAGCTCAAGACTTATGTACTTTTCCTCAACCTGACTCGACTTTACCATTCCAAGCTCCGCTGCCGCTTCCTCGATATAATTCATGTCATATCTGTCCTCCAGCGAAAGCTCAAGCTCCGCCGCATATGACGAAAGCGTATCGTACTCATCCTGTATCTCGGCAAGCTCGCGCTTATACTGATAATTCTGAAGCATGCTGTTTATCATAAAGAAGAATATGAGGCAGAGCGCGACTACCATTACCGCAAACTTCGGGAAAGGAACGCGCTTGAACGCAACCTCACGGGGTCCTGATTCAAGCACCGCCGCGTCCGTTCTTGAGGACCTCGATAATGCCTTCTCTTTAGTGCGGACAGCCTGTATACTGCTTCCCCGTTCGCTTTTAGCGCTCATCGCACGGTTGGCTGATGCGTACGATTTGGCACCACCTATGCGTTTGCGCGCTGCCGCCACATTTGAGGCGTTCGGTGTTTTCCCGCGCACGGCATCAGGTTTCTGACGCTTAACTGCATTCGCGGGCTTTGACGCGCCGCCGTTCGTTCTGTTTATAACCTCAGGGCGCACCATTCGGCGCATATCAGCCTCAGACTCGCGTGAACGCTGCTCCTGACGCGCCGCCATATTTATATTTGAATATGGGCTGTATTTTTCGTTTGTCACGGGTGCCTGACGCTGGGGCTGTGCATTCTGTGATGTCTGAGCCGCAGGCATCCCCGCTGTCTGAACCGTCCTATATGACGATGACTCATAAGCATTCTGAAGCCTCTCGCTCGCTGTCGTGTGACCTATGTGAGAGAGATTCATTCCGCCCCTCATCTGAAGCTTTGTGACAAAAGCCGCGGTTTGGTCATCTGCTGCAGGATATGATATGACTCTGCCCGGTCGATTTGCCGTATTTACATGATTCGTGTTGCTTCTGACGTTTGAACTGTACGCATTTCTGACTGCCGTGTTTTCGTATGCCATAATCATGTCCCTTCCTTTGTATCTTTCAGCCGAGCCTTCATCCTTCGGCTTATATTTTTTCCGCTATGCGCAGCTTTGCGCTTTTTGATCGTGAATTGTTGAGTATCTCATCCTCGCCCGCCGTCACGGGCTTTTTTGTAATCGGCTTCATCGTTGCTCTGTGACCGCACACGCAGACCGGAAAATCCGGCGGGCATACGCAGTCGCGGAACATATCCGCAAACACTCTTTTTACTATCCTGTCCTCAAG